>JAEOTU010000341.1 GCA_016839665.1 Candidatus Hodarchaeota archaeon | reverse complement strand
TTGCGTTAGTAGAACCACAAGGTCGGTCTGATCCTTTAGCTGCTGTAGATTTTGTAATGCAACGAGTACCTAGAGCATCTTTCTATATTTTCTTAACAGATCTAGAATCTTCCGATTCCGAAATATTCACTGAAGCTGCAAAACGTGCAAGATCAACAAAAAATAATATCACGGTAATCTCTCCATTTGGGCCTTTATTTGAAACTAAACTTACTGATTTAACAGCTACGGAACGGGCTATTTCAGAAGCTATTTTTGAAGAATACCTTGGATATCGAAAACAAGTGGAAGATAGGTTAAGAGGTTTAGGAGTGGAAATCATTAATGTTGGGCCAGATGACATTCTGCCTAATGTCATCAAGACTTACATGGAAGGCAAACAACTAGGAAAAGGATCAGTGTAAAAAATGCCTGCAGGACAACAAACAGCTCATTTCTTCCGTATTCTTTATATTATATTGTTTGTATTTGCAAGTATCTTGGTTATCGGGATACCTATCCCCATAGAAAGTCCAATATTAGTCACCAGTATTGATCCTTCCATGTTTGATTTCAATAAGGTTTTAAACCTCTTTGAATATGTTATGATAATTATTCAAGAAATTACCAGGGCTTTAGCGTCTGTTGCGTTTACCATAGTTCAAACAATCACATCTGCTAAAGCAGGTATTCCCATCCTCGGTGATGCTTCTTATGCACAGGTTGATCGGGCTGGGATGTCATCAACAATTGCATCGTTGGTCAATCCTGCAAATAACTTTTTTCCTCATTCCAATATCACGGATATAGCAACACTTATCGAAGATTTTGGGAATTTCTTTGGAGCAACTGCAATTCTAATCCTTGTACCCATTGCTCTTCTCTCAGGAGTAGGATTTCTCCGAGAAGGTGATACTAAATTGGCAATTTACTCTTTCCTCGGTTTTCAACTTATTATCATGATAGCAATCTTTACTCAAAAAATTACTATCTCTACTTCAATTGATTCTTCCTCCTTAATTTCTATGATTATTAGCCCAGTTTTCACGCTTGGTTTTTTATTATACCTTTTGTTAGAGATTGCATTCCAAACTTCATACACTTTAAACATAATTGAACCCATGACAGAACGAGAAAAAAGAATTCAGGAGCATTTAAAGCGAATTCGAACCTTTGTCCCCCAATCTGAAGAAGTAGAAAAAGGAAAAGAGCACTCTGTTCAGAGTGTCCAATCAAAGAAATTTGGACTTCTTGCCGCTAGTTACTTGCGAGAAATGGTTGAACGACGTGTCTTTAAAAAAGGGGAAACTATGCGCGATGCAAAAACAATGATGCGTTTACAGTCTTATATCGCAAATCTTAACCAGAGTGATCCTCAAACTGACCTCAAATTAGCTGCAAAAACAGCTCAACCTGATGTCTCCGCATTGATAAAGCATTTTATCCCCGCTGTAGCCTTCCGGATCATTGCAGTGGTTCTTCTTTCGTATTTCATAATGGCACCACAATGGTTACTACAGATGTTTGTAGCTGCATCATTTCCAGCTCTTCTTGACAGTTTAGAATTATCACAGCCAGAATTTCAAACAATTGCTATTCTCAATGTCGTTCTGTTGTTTATTTTACTTAGTATAATTCTAAGCTATTTAACTAGTGGAAGAACAGGAAAAGTTTTTACGAGAGTGGTTCAACAAATTGACACTTTAGTAGATTTTGACAGAGGCTCAAAACCAACTATAACATCTGATGAAGCAGTCGAGGGGGAAGAAATTGAAGAACAACCTTCAGACATTGAAGAAGAAATCAGTTAATATCATTAATCGAGGAAATTCCAATGCCCAAGTTGGATCCTGAAAGCAGTGAAGCCCGAAAAAATATGCGGAAGCAGATTTCTGGCTATGGTGATTATGAAAAACAAGCTGACCGAAAATCAACAGAGACAGCCGTAAGAGAATACTTAGAATCGCGACTCTCAGTATGTTCAGATGATATCAAGAAAATACAGGAAGCTGCTTTAATGAGCCAAATGATAACCACATGGTCAGATCTTGACCGATTGGTCTCTAGTTTTGCTGATATAAGTAATTTAATTCAAGGAACTGAATATGGTATCAGTACCTTCTTTGATTCCGATGTGATCAAAGAGTTTGATTTAAACTATCTTTATACACTCGAAAAGACTATCGTTGAAATTATCGGACGTTTAGATGAAAAAATTAACCGTTTCGATGATGCTATTGAAAGTGGTATGCTTTCAGATAGCAGTCGTTTGACAAACGAAATTTTAGATGATCTCTCTGCAGTTAGGGATGCTTGGGAAGAACGAAGGAAGTTGATCTCTGACTTTCAGAAATTAGGATTAGTTTAACTTGTTTTATTTATTAGGTTAAATCCATCCCCGTTACTTGATTTATGACCATCTTTTGACTATAATAAAAGCCTTTCAAGCTTCAAATTTTTATAGCTCATAATTTTTTCGCCCATTAGATCCTATTTCTTAGAAAGAATGACTTTTGATTTGAATAATGAATGGTGGATTAAATTTGCAAGAAACTAAGACTTTTAATCGTTACTTTGTTATGCTCGGAGCCATTATAGCACAATTGTGCTTAGGTTCCATTTATGCTTGGACGATTTTCCAAACAGCTCTAATTGAAAATGCTCCATATCAATGGGAGAAACTACTAACTCAATTACCATTCTCGGTGGGGTTGGCTTCCTTTGCGTTTTTCATGATTCTTGCTGGAAAATGGCAAGACCGCGTTGGTCCAACCAGAGTGGCTACAGTAGGTGGTATTCTTCTTGGGATCGGATATATACTGGCAGGCCTGGTTGACATTATCGCTGCTGGTAATGAATTACTCGGATTTTTTTGGCTTGCTCTGACCTATGGGGTGATTGGTGGAGCAGGTATTGGATTCGCTTACGTATGTCCTATCGCTGCATTAGTCAAGTGGTTTCCTGATTTAAAAGGATTGATCACTGGGATAGCTGTTGCTGGATTTGGTGCAGGTGCACTCATCTTTACTCAAGTAGAAACATTGCTGATTCCAGAAGATGGTGCTGTGGGAATGGCCTTCTTAATCCTGGGACTTCTTTATCTTGTCCTTGTTGTTGGATCAGCCCAGCTACTACGAAATCCTCCATCAGGATGGAGCCCACCAAGACCTAAAGAAAAATCACCAACGCAAACAATGGTACCTATAGAAACAAAGGATGTAGAACCAGCTGAAATAATAAAGACTACGGAATTTTGGTTACTTTGGGGGATGTTTGTTTTGGCTGCTGCAGCTGGTCTTATGACGATTGGAAATGTAAAGTCTTTTGTACAAATTAAAAATCCAGCAATTGATGCAGTTATGGCAGCAGCTATTGCAGGTGTTCTTGCGATCTTTAATGCTGCAGGTCGAATCGTTTGGGGTGCCGTCTCCGACAGGATAGGACGAGCGGTTACGATGATCTTGATGTTCGCCACTCTTGGAGTATCCATGTTTTTCTTTGGCCTTCAACCAACAAATGCCGATATTTTAATGTTAACAATTGGTGCTTCACTAATAGGATTTTGCTTTGGTGGTAATTTTGCGCTATTCCCCTCTGCAACTGCTGATTATTTTGGAACGAAAAATTTAGGAAGTAATTATGGATTAGTATTCACAGCTTATGGGGTTGCAGGGATCCTTGGTCCTTTCATGGCTGGAGTCATGGATTACGAACAAGTGTTTCCGCTTCTTGGACTTCTTGCTTTTATCGCTCTTGGGTTAGCTATAGTCACCGAGTTGCAAGCACGTCGGAAAAGTAACGTTGAAACTCTTTAATGGAAGAAAATCAGCTGTTGCCCCCCTCTTTTTCTTTTTTTATAAGTCAAACTAGAAAAAAAGTGCTAAGAGGAAGATAGTTAGCAAACATTTTATCTTGGAGTCTAAAAAACTTAGGATTTTTAGAAAACGGAAAAATCGGATTCACTTTGGTCAAACCTTAGTTATATTTAGAAGAAAGAAACTTCTTAAAAAAATATTAAACCAGTCGTATACAGAATATAAAGTCTATAGAATCTCACAAATGAAAAATGAAGAATTCTCGTGGTGATTATGTGCCAGAGCTAACAGAAACAGAGAAAGAAAAAGCGATAAAATATTATCCTCATCCTGAACTGGCAAAGAACGCCAGACTTCCAAACATGGAGGCGTATTTTGAGAAGTGGAGGTATTCTGTTGAGAAACCAACAGAATTCTGGGCAGAAGAGGCTAAAAAGATTGATTGGATAAATCCTTACGAAAAAGTCTGGGTTCCACCAACAGGAGATAAAGATGAATTTGTTGGAAAATGGTTTGTTGGTGGTAATCTTAATGTTACATATAATTGTCTAGATCGGTGGGTTGAAAGAGGATATGGCGATGAAACCGCATTAATTTGGATGGGGGAAGACGATACGGTTAAAAAATATAGTTACAAATCGCTAATGCATGAAGTCAACCAAGCAGCCAATGCACTCAAATCTTTGGGTGTTAAGAAAGGTGATCGGGTCTGTATTTGGTTACCAATGATTGAGTCTCTTGCTATCGTTATGTTAGCGTGTGCTCGTATTGGTGCAATCCACTCTATTGTATTTGGTGGTTTTTCTGCAGAATCAGTTAAAGATAGGATTGATGATTCTGAATGTAAGGTCTTATTTGTTGCAGATGAAGTTCGTAGAGCAGGAAAAAACAGACCGATGAAAGACAACCTGAGGGGTGTGATTGAAGCCTGTGATTCAATCGAAACAGTTGCAGTCATTAAACTTACAGGTGGAGATGTTTATGAATATGAGAAAGATGTTGATTTCCTAGCTCTGATGAAGGAACAATCTGTTGAGTGTGAAAGCGAAGTAATGGATTCTGAGGATCCTCTATTTATTCTCTACACAAGTGGCACCACTGGAAAACCAAAAGGTGTTGTAC
>JAEOTU010000340.1 GCA_016839665.1 Candidatus Hodarchaeota archaeon | reverse complement strand
TAAAGCTTGGATCGATGAAATAGATAAAACAATTGAAAAAGAAATGGATTTATTGCAGGAGAAAATTGAGGATGTGGAACACGAACTTGAAGAAAAAGAACCTGCACTAATTACCTTGAAGGAGAAAGCGATCGAAGAAGCAACAGCAAAATCAGTGTTAATAGCTTTAAGAAAAGTAGGTGAAAACGCTCGAAAAGAAAGATCATTTGATAAAGCGATAGAAATTCTGAAAAACACTGATACTAAGCTTTTACCTGGGCTAGAAATACATTTATCTGATAAAGATAGAACAAACATTAAGTTCTCTTTATTAGAAGAGCTGGGAAAGACATTCATCCTTAAAGGGAAGATTGATGAAGCTATTAAAGTAATTGATACATGTTGCACCCAACCCGATTATAAAAGTAAAGAGTACATTAAATCTCAGATTAATAAAAGTCATCTACTAGCACAAAAAGGAGAATTTAATCAATCAATCGAAATTCTCAAAGAAACTATAGAATATGAGAAAGGATTACCTCCTCAAGAGAAGAAGTTAAAGCATTCTGCGGAAATAAAGAGAGCATTAGGTATTGCTTATAGAGGACAGGGTGCATATCAGAAAGCTATCAAGTGGTTTAAAGAGTCTCAAGAAGAGTACTTAAAAGCAGAAGATGAAATGGGCTTTCATAACGCTCTTTGGGGAATCGGTATTCTTCGGTATTTGAGAGGAGAATGGGAAGAAGCCATTAACATATGGGAAAAGCTACTAACTTTCTTTGAAAGCCATAAAGATTCTTCGTTCGAAGGGGAAAAACCTGTTTCATTTTTACGTGTTAAGGTTCTTATCGAATATTCTCGTACGCTTCAGCTGTGTGGCAAATTCCAAGAAGCTGGGGAGATGCTTAATAGAGCTTTAAGACTTATACAACAATCCCAGCATGAATATGCTGACTGGTACCAAGCATATCTACATTTATTATTCAGCGAGTTGTACTTTCAACAAAATGATATTGAAAAAGCTTTTCATGAGATCACGGAAGTCAGACGTCTCAATGATCTTTTAGAAGGGGATCCTCTTCATGAATTGAAAATTTTAAAGATAGAAATCAATATATTATTAGCTTTAGATAAGACAAAGGAGGCGAGGACGAAATTATTAGATCAAAATGATAAGTTGAAATCCAATTGGGATCAGGCGACTTATTACCGATTACTAGGTTTGATTGAAAAGCATGATATGAATTTTGGGTTAGCTAAAAATGCGTTCAAATCATGTCTTGAGAAAACCAAAGAAATAGGAACTTCAGCGTTTTCTGATGAACTATTATACATCGAACTCCTCCTTGAAATGTCTAGAACAGGAAACCAGAAAGCATTTGGAGAAGCAGAGTCTCTATTAATGGAACTAGAAAGCAAAATATCGGATAAGAAATTACCTGCATTTATGCTTGAATGTAATTTATTAAAAGCTCACCTTGCACGTATCCATTCGAATTATGATAAGGCGTACCAGATGTTTTCAGACATCGTGAAAGAGGCTGATTCTTATCGTCTTTTTAGGCAAAAAGACAAAGCATTAAAAGGAATTAATTTAATCGAGCATGAAGGACAGCAACTACGTGCAACTAAAGAGTTGTCCGTTTATCGTTATTTAGATGATGCTCGGAGAATTCTCGAGGAAAATTCTTAGAAGATGGAAATCATTTTAGAAATTTAAAAATAATCACCTTAGTTTGAACTTTTAGTAAGGAGATTAGTGAGGAATTCAATTTAACGGTGATATCACTGGAAAAAAATGGTATTTTTGTCGAAAATTTAGTTAAAAAATTCGAGGATGTCACAGCGGTTGATGGGCTCAGCTTTGAAGTCAGATCAGGGGAGTTATTTGGTCTTTTAGGTCCTAATGGTGCAGGAAAAACCACAACTATAAATATACTCACTGGTCTCATCAAACCCTCTAGTGGAAAAGCCATAGTTAATGGATATAACATTCAGAAACAAGCGAAAAAAGTGCGTGAATTAATCGGTGTCTGTCCTCAAGAACCAGCATATTATCCGTACCTCACTGGTCGAGAAAATGTCGAATTATTCGGTAATTTGCATGGGATGAACAAAAAATTATTGAAAAAGCGGGTTGATGAACTCATTGACAAAGTAGGTTTGGCAGAAAATGCTTCTCGACGTGCGGGAAAATATAGTGGAGGAATGATTCGAAGAATTAATCTTGCCATGGCTCTAATCAACGATCCAGAAATAGCATTCCTAGATGAACCCACGGTCGCAATGGATGTACAATCCCGTCATGCGACCTGGGACTTTATTAAGGAGCTTAAAACCCAAGGGAAAACTGTGATCCTTACAACTCACTACATTGAAGAAGCAGAATCACTCTGTGACCGAGTGGGGATTATAGATAACGGAAAGTTAATTGCGTTAGATAATCCAAAAACCTTGATGGCTGAATATAATGCTAAAGACTTAGAAGAAGTATTCATCCAAATTACGGGTAGAAAGATCCGTGAGTAAAAGTGATGCAGAATGAAACTCCAACGTGTCATTGCTTTAGTAGAAAAAGAGCTAAAAAAATCATTTAGAGTACCTGCTTATCTCTTTCTAGCCATTTTATTTCCTATTATTCTTACAGGTGCTTTTGGACTAGCCTTTGGATCATTAGGAGGAACAGGAGGAGAAACTCAATACAGAATAGGTATTGTGGATTTAGATGAGACCAAATGGGCTCAATATTTTATTGGTAACATCTCTGAAAGTGAAGTGTTGTTAAATGTTTCTTATGAGGATAGTGAGAGGGGACAAGAGGATTTAAAACAGGGGAAACTTGCTGCATTATTAATTATACCAGATAATTTTGGTGAGAGTATTGATTCATTCAGGCTGAACCCTGGGAATGCTAGCACTTGGGAAAACGCAACAATTGATTTATTTGTTGACCAAGGGTCGTTAGTCGTGAGTGCAGCTATTCCACCGTTGATTCAGCAAATTTTATTGGAAACTCTTTATGGGAAAGACGCTACAAGTGCACCGCAACCCGTTCAAATTGGAGCTCCTTCAGAAGTAGCTGTAGAACATTTTACACAATTTGATTTCATGGCACCAGGTTTGTTCGCTTTCACAGCAATTTTCATCACAATGATAGTAGCAGAAGGATTTGTTGAAGAACGCACACAGGGAATCTTACGACGGATCCAACTAACCCCAACATCTCCATCAGAGATAATTACTAGTTATATCATTGCTAATATGTTTATAGCCATTCTTCAAGTGATTATAGTCTTTATAGTTGCTGGGTTAATGGGATTTAATCCCCAAGGGGACATTTTAGGATTGACTTTCGCATTCTTAATCGTTCTACTTTTAGCACTCTGTAATGTGGGATTTGGTCTTATTACCGCCACTCTGGCAAAAAATCCAGGGAATGCTACTGGTATTAGTTTTATTTTCATTATTCCCCAAATGTTTCTTGGAACTTTTGTCCCAATATCTACAGATATTGCGAAACTTGTACCTACCTATTATGTTAGTGATGCGTTGACTTCAATTTTACTCAGAGGAGCAGCAATCACAAGCACAGCAGTTATACTGGATTTATTGATAACTATGGGGTTTTGTGTCGTGGTGATTGTCGTAGGAATTGCCCTTTTTGCTAAATATGGGAAAGAAAAATAATCTCCCTTTTACTCTTTTTTTTGAAATTTCATAGAATTTTAATTTCAGGTTTTTAGTTGAGAGGACTTTCTTTGATTCAGAGTTACTTCTCCTTATCAACCATTTATTTTTAAATAATTGATTGAAGTACTTACTTCTAATATCATTTTCAATTGATATTAATGTCCATTCTTAACTCAGTCTTAAGGGTCAATTTGTGGTCGAAACATTTAAACACGCAAAGTTAGGATCACTCCTTAGGTCTAGAATACTGGTTCATACTAAGCAAGAGGAATTTCATAAGGTACTTAACAATCAGGATTCTAGAAGAGAAATGTAACATTTCTTGAAAATAATCTTGAAGTACAATATACGTGCTTTCAAAAAATAGAAGAAAATGGCGAATAATATGAAGAAAAAGATATTGATTAGCTCGTTTTTAGTTGTGGCTTTTAGTTTAGTAATAACTCCCATTATTGCTATTCAAAATGTAAGCACGACTGAATTAGAAATAGCTCCTGAAGTTTTGACTCCCATTACTACTGATGTTTTTGCTCCTGGGGTTCCAGAACTGGTACAACGAGGATCAGAGCAAGTAAATGTTGTTATAGAGACTTCATCACCTGATTACACCCAAATTTCAGCATATATTGAAGGTTTGGGTGGTGCAGTCACCGC
>JAEOTU010000043.1 GCA_016839665.1 Candidatus Hodarchaeota archaeon | reverse complement strand
CTGGCGTGTGTAACCAAATCTTTTTCGATCTTGACAACCCAATCATAAAGAAGGGAATACACATTCACAAGAGATTCAAAATCCATTGTCAGATGTTTTTTTGCCTCGATAAGATTTTCCAGCACGATCTTGACCCGATCATCCTCATCAACTCTATCTCTTGCTTCTTTATCTCTTTGGATCTTATCCATTACATAGTTAGCTAAATAAAATGCTGAAACTGCTGTATCAACGTCTGTGCGGTAAGTATTTGCCAAATCATGAAGTAACTCATCGTACATTACCTTATAAGTGCCGAAAATCTCAAGGACATTCCTTCTTCTTTCGAGGATTTCCTTAAGTTCATCAATCAAAGACATACCGTATTCTACGGCCATTAAATCACCCTAAGAAAGAATCAGGATTCAGTAGACAGGTAGAGTTAATATGCATTTACCAAAAAAACAAGATATTCTGCAGCTCCCTAAACATTCACAATGAAACTAGAGAAGAAACAAAATTATCTGTCAGTGATAATGAGAAATAACAACAGTTATATTATCTTAAAAGCCTAAGAGAGTTTAATACTGTTAGAATTGTCACTCCCACGTCACCAAACACAGCAGCCCACATGGACGCAAGCCCCATAGCCCCTAAGATTATAAAAATTGCTTTGATCCCCAAAGCCATTATTATGTTCTGTTTAGCGAGTGTATTTGTTCGTTTCGAAATGTCTATTGCATTATTCAATTTCTGTGGGTCGTCGTCCATGATTACCAAATCAGCTGCTTCAATGGTCGCATCTGAGCCTATACCCCCCATAGCTACACCAACATCAGCTCTAGCTATAACAGGAGCATCATTGATGCCATCACCTACAAATATGACGGATCCACCTTGAGAGTTCTCTCGAATATAGCGTTCCAATATTTCTAATTTATTTAATGGCATAAGACTAGCGAAAATTTCTTCCTGATTAATTCCTAGCTCTCTTCCAACCCTTTCTGCAACATTTCTTGTGTCTCCAGTCATTAATCCTATTTTTGAAACATTTTGCGCCTTCAATCTCTCGATCGCAAGAACAGAATTCTCCTTGATTTTATCATCAATAATGATATGTCCAAGATAGACTCCATTTTTGATAACATAGACTGCAGTTTCATCTCGGACACATTTTGAGTGAGGGCAGTCCACACTGTGAGCCATTTTGTCATTTCCAACAATAATTATGTCGTCGCTTGTTGTACGCATCTTTATACCTAAAGCTGGTATTTCCTCGTATTCTTCAACCTGTGTCAAATCAATAGGTTTTCCATAAGCTTCCCTAATAGATATTGCGATAGGGTGTGTTGAATGCGCCTCTGCAAGAGCAGCATAACTTAATACTTCTTCTGGCGTATAATCTGTTTCGGGAATTATGGTTACTACCTGAAACTTACCTACAGTTAAAGTCCCCGTTTTATCCCATAAGACAGTGGATATATTGTTCAAAGAATCAAAAACATTAGCTCCCTTCAGTAAAATTCCCTCGCGTGAACTTTTCCCGATGCCAGAGAAGTAAACGAGGGGAATTGATACTACTAAAGCACATGGGCACGAAATAACTAAGATCACTAGTGCCCGATAAACCCAAACATTGAAAGATTCATTAAGAATGAGTGGTGGAATAATAGCTAAAAAGAGAGCGGCAACCAAAACTACTGGAGTATAGTAACGGGCAAATCGAGTGATAAATAGCTCATTTTTTGATTTCTTAACAGATGCATTTTCTACAGCATTTAGGATGCGAGAGACAGTTGATTCATGAAAAGGGGAGGTTACCTGTACGTGAATACTCCCACTAGTGATAGTACCTGAAAAAACATCCATACCAGGTTTAATAGCGACAGGACGAGACTCTCCCGTCAGAGTAGACATATCTAATGTAGTTTTTCCTTTGATTATTACCCCATCTAAAGGTATCCGTTCCCCTGGTTTAACCATTATTATATCTCCAGGATTGATCTCTTCAACAGGCAGAGTAATAACATCATTTTCTCGCACAAGATGAGCCTGATCTGGCCGAATGTCAAGTAATGAAGTGATTGATCTTCTAGAGTGGTTAACCGCTTTTACCTGCAGATATTCACCGATCGTGTAAAAAATCATTACAGCTGATGCTTCAGGAATCTCTTGGATAAGAATTGCCCCCAATGTCGCAACAGCCATTAAGAAGTATTCATTCGTGAAATCTTTGTGAATGAACTTCATTAACGCTTTCCATAACACTTTCCACCCCGCGATAAGATAAGCAAGGAAAAAGCTGAAAGTTCCAATCACAATGAAGATTTCATTCTCTGAAGGTTGGGTCAAAATAAATCCAAAGATGAGCAGAATTACTGAAAGACCGATTTGAATTGGTATATACAACTCATTTTTTCTAGAAGGATGATCATCTTTAGCGTTTTTATATGGAACTGCTTGAACTCCAGGTTCTATTCGCGATATTGTATCATTTATTCCTTTCACATCATTGGAACCTAAAGATAAGGTGCGTGTAACAAAATTCAATTGCACATGAGCATAATTATTCTCTTTTAATGATTTTTCAATTTTAAGAGCACATTTCGAGCAATCGAGACCTTGGAGAGAAAATTTGTGGATATTATGATCCATGCTATTGATACACCCTTACTATTCGCTTTCTTGCAAGTGTTCCAGCGTTAATTTCAAGATGGGTTCAAGATGTGGTACTTCAAGATGATAATAGACCTCTTTGCCCTCACGACGAAATTTTACAAAACGTCCTTGCCTTAACTCCCTCAATTGGTGAGAAACAGCGGAAACTGACATTTCTAGAATCTCACTTAAATCACAAACACAAAGCTCTTCCTTTGAGAGTAAGGCTAAAAGAATCTTAATTCTCGTCTCCCCAGATAGGAGCTTAAAAAATTCAGCTAGTTGTAATGTATCGCTTTCTTCTATCCTTTTCCGGACAAGTTCGATTTTTTCTGGATGAATTTCTAATGTTCCGCACGGTTCAACCATTTTCAGCAAGATCCTTTCAATTCAACCTTGGATGTGATGTCTAATACTACAATTGAATATTTGAACATATGTTCAAATATCTTTCTATCCGCAGAAATTTGATAGATCATAACATGAATGCGTAAAAAAGGAAGTTTCTCTTTCAAATATTCATTAAATTATTATCTTTCAATATTCGATGGATTGATGTCCGAACTCCAGCAGTAATCTCTTCTTGCCATGATTTTAAAGCAGATAGTATAACCCCGTGATGTTCCATGCGTTTCAACCCGATTTCATGTTCCAAAAGATTCCGTGAAAAGGTCATATCCACTAAAACGCAGACTTGATATTCATTGTCAAGGAGATCTATTGCTGTTTGGCCAACACACACATCAGTTTCAAATCCACAAAGTACCCCAACTGTTTTTCTGGTATTTTTAATAACATTTTGAATATCTTTCTGGCCCCAACAACTATAGATAAATTTGTCATAAATATGAGCGTTTGGAGCTAATAAATGCAGAAGAGTATCTGGTATTGATCCATTTTTCTGGATGTTTTCCGCTGTAACGATGAGGGGTATTTTTAGAGCGTAAGCTAGCTTAATCAAATGCATATATTTACGCATAAAGACAGTTTGCTCTTCTCTGGTGAGGCCCTGTGTGAACGCTTCTTGAACATCAATTATAATGATGAAACAATCATCTACATTTATTAAATTTGAAGAACGAGACAGTGGTTCAATCATATCCATTGTGATTCATCCTTGGATTCAAGACAATATAGCTTTAAAAAGATTGAATCAATAGATTGTATGAAAATGATCAAACTATTGATGTATAATGAATACAGGAGTAAGTAAATGTGATTCTCATTCAAACCTACCAAGAACTATATTATGCCCTACAAGTTCTTCAATTACTAAAAGAAAGTGATAAACCTCTATATGAAAATCTCCAAAACCTAATTGCACACCAGATAGAAAAACTAATCTGATAACTTCGTATCCAGAAACAAAGTTATCCACAAATATTCTATATCCGCTTTGACCCGCTTTCATGTAAAGATCATTAATCTTGGATTCCCAAAACTTCCAATAAATCGAGTGGTGCTTGTGATGTACCAGGAGTTGACAATAATCGGTGGTAATATTGCAGGGTTGTCCGCAGCATACTATTTATCAAAAAAAGGATATACAATCACAGTTTATGAATCACAAATTTGGAATAAGCCGTGTGGGGGAGCAATCAGTTTAGAATTTGAAAATTATTTACGCAATGAGTTAGATATCAACTTGACAGAATCTGATCACTATGTTCCCCGTTTCAAGGTTGGCCTCTGGAATGGTCGTCATATGGAAGATGAAGGTATTTTTATAGTTACCACCAGATATGACTTGCAAGATAGATTAATCAATAGATTTCAAGAGCTACCAAATATTGAGATTATACAAAAACGTATTAAAAGTAATGATACTGAATTATTCACCCCACAAACAATTGTTGCAACAGGATATAGTGGTTTTACCACACAAATCATGGAGAAAACATGGAAATTAGACGAAAAAGCACTTACTCTGCGATTTGATGGGAGAATTCCTAATTCATCTTTTCCGAATGCTCACTTAATCGTTCTTGATTATTCTAAGTTAGGATATGGGTGGGTGTTTATCGGAAAAGAAAATCATGTGAATATCGGAGTTGGTGCTTTAGCATCAAGAGTTCATTTGCAACAGAGATATTGTGACTTTTTTGAGGTGTTAAAGACTAACTATGGATATGATATTGACCTTCCCCAAGAAAAACCAGAATTTTGGGTTGTACCGATGCCAGTTAATAAGAAAAAGTACCCAGTATCAAATATTAAGAATGGAATCGAATTTATCGGAGTAGGAGACGTTTTAGGACTCGCACACCCCATGGCAGGAGCAGGGATAGAACCAGCATGGCAATCAGGTTGGGTATTAGCAGAGAGTGCCGATTTAATGACAAAGATGATTGATACTGATAAATATCGTCAGTTATTAATTAAAAATCTCCGTTTAGCGAGCTGGAGACGATTGGACCATCTTTTCGGAATGTTAAGTCGAAAGTCTATTCCTAAAATGGATAAAATCGGATATTTTGCATTACACTTCGTTAGACTTAGAATGCTAAAGATGATGCGTAAGTACCCATGGTTTGCTTTAGTACATGATGGTAAAAAAGAAACTGGTTTTTCTATTAATCTCTCAAACATTCAATAATCCAATTCAAACTATAATTTTTTATTAGGCAGATAAAAAAGGATCACACCTTACAAGGAGTGTTTATTTTGGTAGAAATTGATCATGGATTTACCACAGAGATGAAATACGCTGTAGCTGGAACCTTTACTGGTGGCCTCTCCAGTAAAATATACCCTTTACTTAAAGACGAATGGTACAATGTTAAGAAAGTTTTTCCTGTATGCTCTGACAAGGACAATATCAATGGTGACCCTGCTTATGGTTCTCTTAAAGACCTACCCGAGCCCGTTGATGTCGTAGTTGTAGTGCATAAAAAGGAGCTATCAACAGAAATTGTCTGGGAAGCATCAACTCTAGATCCAAAACCTAGTATCTGGTTTATGCCGAGAACAGATTCGAAAGAAAGTATTGTAATTTGTGAAGAGAACAATATGAAGTATGGAATGTCATGTTTGATGGGGCATAGAGCATTCCCAGGAATTAAACGATTTTTCAACATGCATTATTATCATTCCAAGTTCGGTGGAATGAATCGTATTCCCAAACAATAGGAATTTACATTCACAAAGGAGCATGTTGCTTGAAGATCCTAATTGTATATTATTCGAATTCAGGGAATACAAAGAAAGTTGTAGAGCTAGTCAAAGAACGTCTAGAATCTCTTGATCATAATGTGACTGTGAAAAATGCTTTAACTGCCAAAGCAGAACAGGTTGCAGAAGCAGAATTATTACTTATTGGAACTCCAGTTCACGGTTACATTCTATTTGGTCAAAAACCAACAAAAGAAGTTAAAGACTTCTTAGAAAAACAGTTACCAGAGGATCTTGACGACAAACCAGTTATTGGATTCGCCACTTATTTGTTCTTTCCTGCTGGAGCATTGAATCCCGTGAAAAGAGCGATTGAATCTCGAAATGGAAAGTTATTAGGTCTGATAGCACAAAGAAGAACAAAAAAGACAGTATTAGTAGACGAAATTGTAAAAATTATTTAAAAACAGAGCTTATCAATCAATTATTTGTTCTTGCTTTCTAGCTAGGAATACCTAGTTACATACGAGGATCTACATTGAAAGCAATAAATTCAATTAATTCGTTAGAACTCAACAAAGAAAAGGATTTATGTTTGGTAACAGGGGCGTGCGGATTTGTTGGATCACACTTGGTTGATTTTCTAGCATCGCGAGGTTTCTCTGTTAGAGCCACTGATTTGAAAGAAGTTAACCGAAAGTATATTCCTTCATCCGATAATGTAGAGTTTGTTCCAGCTGATCTTACTCTACCTGAAGAATTACCAGCAATCCTCCAAAGAGTCACCAAAATTTTCCATCCTGCAGGAATATTCCGATTTGGAGCACCAACCAAGCAATTGTTCAAAGTAAATGTTAAAGGAACTACAAACCTTTTGTCAGCAGCTCTCTCTGAGGATAATATTTCCCACATTGTCAACTGGAGTACAGCAATGGTTTATGGGTCATTAAATTACACACCAGCAGATGAAAATCACCCAATTCATCCTGAAGATCCTTATTCTGAATCCAAGTGGGTTCAAGAGCAGATAGCATTATCTTTTTTTCAAGAAAATGAATTACCAGTAAGCATTATTAGGCCAACTGCAATATATGGGCCAAGATCGTTTTACGGTACTTCTCAAGCCCTATTAGCTCTTGTAAAAGGGAAGATTTTTGGCATTCCTGGTGATGGAACAACAATCCAACATCATGTACATGTGAATGATGTTGTTCAGGCAGCTATCTTCTTATCAAGTAAACCTGACAGCGCTGGAGAGATATACAATGTCGCAGATGATGTCCCTACTTCAATAGAAGAATCATTCCGCATAGTATCAGAATTGATTGATAAGAAACCTCCCAAGTTTCACATTCCAAAATGGCTTGTTTTTCTTTATGGTTATCTTGATCGTTTTTGGAATAAACTCATAAGAAAAACCAGTTTATATGAAAATACATCTTTGAAATTGATATTCTCTGACCATATTTTTGAGAATACAAAGCTAAAAAGCCTTGGGTTTCATTACACAGTACCGAGTTTTGAAACGGGGATTGAAGAGACTCTAAAGTGGTATAAAAAACATGGCTATGTGAATTACTAGCGTCCTTTGACTTTTTTTTGTCTTAATCCAATATACTCTCCAAGAATCATTAGGATTGGTTCAAGCCCAAATAAAATTGCAGATAAAATTGGATCAAAAGTGTCTGCTATTATCCCTAAGAAGTTGAAGGGGAGAATCATGAATTCTTTACTTCCAGGAAAAATATCAAGCCATAACATTATTCCCCCAGCTTGAAAGATGAAGAGAAGTAGAATTCCAATAAGCCAATTAGATCTTTGTGAGATAGACTGGTTTTTCACCAAATTACCCAGAATTATTCCAGAAATAAGGAGGAACGGGAGATCAAAAGCAAACATAATTACATCCTCTATTTATATATTCAGAAGGAGAGGACAAAATATTTTCTTCGACCAAATTTGAATTGAAATCATATTTAATACTACTTGAAATTTATAGTCACCTTAATCAAAAAAATATCAATAAACTTACAGAAAAATAGTGAATTTCCCATGGAAGCTTGGAATGAAGCTTGGAAAACCAAGGAAGGAAGATCTCATTGGTTAGAACCTGATCCATTTATCATATCGAACTTGTCTTGGCTAAAGAAAGACGGGGTAACAAAAATTCTTGATCTAGGCTTTGGTATTGGCCGCCATGCTATCCTACTTGCTAAAAAGGGATTCGACGTCTATGGAATAGATCCAAGTACTTCGGGTCTTGACTATGCTAGGAAATGGTCTGAAAGAGAGAGAGTTACTCCACAATTCTTGACTGCGGAAATGAGTCAACTACCGTTTGTTAACGCTATTTTTGATCTGGTAATTGCTTGGAATGTCATATATCATGGAACTATTAAAATAATTCACAAGACTGTCAGAGAGATCAAAAGATGTTTAAAAATTGATAGTTATTTACTCTGTACTTTAATCTCGACTAAACATATAAAGTATGGACTTGGGGAAGAGATTGAAAAAGATACATTTGTGATTGTTGAAGAGAAAGAGAAAAAATACCCCCATCATTACTTTAACCAAGCAGGGATTGACCATTTTCTTAAGGGGTTCTCTCACAGAAAGTGTGAGGATATCGAACAATTTTTTTCTGGATGTTTTCACTGGTATGTTCTAACAAGGCTCACATCAAAATCTTAGTTAAGGAAGTCCCGTCGTAACTAAGATTACCAATGTAAAAACAAAAATAAAGCATTACTAGTAAAGAATCCATAGTGATTCTAATGGTATCAGGTATTCATTTCCTTTTAACTATGAGCTGCAATTTCGAATGTGATCACTGTTTCCTGTATTGTAGTCCACATTTTGAGGGAACTTTTACTTTAAGCCAATTAAGAGCTGTTCACGAAGAAATGCATAAAATTGGAACAATTAATATGGTTTATTATGAAGGGGGAGAACCTTTTCTCTATTATCCCCTTCTTCTTGAAGGGATCAAAATGTCCCATGAAATGGGATTCAAGACTGGAGTAGTTACTAATTCATATTGGGCACTATCTGTTGAAGACGCAGAGCTTTGGCTAAAACCGTTACTTCCATATATCTCAGATGTGAGTGTCAGCAATGATGCCTATCATCATGGAAAAGAGAAGGAAAACCCTGCGACAAAGGCTTTGGCCGCTTTGGAGAGATTGGGTATGTCTGGAGGTGATATATGTATTGAAGAGCCCATGCTGGATATAGATAAGACTCAAGAAAAGGGAGAACCAGTAATTGGTGGTGGCGCAATGTTTAGAGGGAGAGCGGTTGAAAAATTAATAACCGATGAATTGCCTAAAAGAAACTGGGAAGAATTCACGGAATGCCCTCATGAAGAATTAAGGAACCCAGGCCGAGTTCACCTAGACCCCTTTGGTAATGTTCACATCTGTCAAGGCTTGAGTATGGGAAATATGTGGAAAACTCCCCTATCAGAACTTGTTAAGAACTATAACGCGAGTACACATCCAATAAGTGGGCCTTTAATCAGAGGTGGACCAGCTCAATTAGCAAGAGAGTACAAGGTTGATATCGAAGGAGATTACGTTGATGCTTGTCACCTTTGTTATGAAGTTCGGAAAACGCTTCTTGATAAGTTCTCTGAACAACTTGCACCCCGACAAGTCTATGGATTAGATGATTAGTTCGGACACTCTTAGATTCTTGCTCTCTACCATTTCCTAGAATCAAAGGAGTTTTTTGAAATAACACGCTTAACGCGTCCGTGCGTTCAAAAGAACAATTTTTCTAGAACAGCTTATTTTAAACAATTCTATTATCAATTGTAGAAAACTTAAAAAGAAACAAATTCATTAATTGAGAACTACTGGAGAACTCCTCTGAAGGAGAAGGAAAAAGTTTGGAAGAAATGTTTGAAAAACGTATTCCTGTAGCAATTGTTGGATTGGAACAAGCTGGCAAAACAACTTTGGCTACTAGACTCCAAACTGGGAAATATATACCAACTATAACTCCAACAAAAGGTATAGATGTCGAAACAGTCGAGATACAGGAGAACCTCTTCCAGCTTTTTGATTTAGGAGGGCAAAAGTCATTACGGGAAATGTTTTGGCAGACTTATGTGAAATTATCACAAGGAATCATCTTCGTGATTGATTCGAGTGACATTTCAAAGTTGGATGAAGTAGTCGAATGGTTTTGGAAATGCCTTGAATGGAATCACACCGCACCTATTTTGATATTAGCTAACAAGTCAGATCTTTCTCACATTGATTTAGATGATTTAATTAACAAAATTAAATTGGACCAAGTTCTCCAACAGAACCCTCATAGATCTTTTCGGATTTTTGAAGTTTCGATGAAAAAAGGAACGAATCTGGATGATGCTATTGGATGGTTTTCCCAGAAGATGATGCCAATTCTAGCTCAGAAGAAAGTGAGAATACGTGGTATTTATCTGTATCTCCCAACTGGAATTCCAATTGCTTCACACAGATTCACCAGTGATGCATCAGGAGAATTCGACGCCGATATGGTTCCAGGATTTTTGTATGCTCTTGATCAATTCGCCAGTGGCGTTATAGGACCCAGTGAGGGATTAAATACGATTTCTACGGAACAAGGCTACATTTTGACGGTTAAACGAGAGGGAGTTATGTGTGCTATAGTAACTGATAAAGATTCAGATCCTGTAACCTCACGGGTAATTGCTGAATCATTTTTAACTTATGTTGAATCAACTTTTTCAAAGAGTATCTCATTATTACGCCATGAAGGAAAACTCGTTTTTCCAAAAAATCTTATTCTTGATTTTTTAAACCGAGAATTTGCTGAGAATGTAAGCTTTTAATTAAGACCCTCTATCAATACAATCAGTCATTATTCACATATCCTACTATGAGGGTTGTTTACTTAAAAATTAGCAACTGCAGCAGGTTTAGTGTATAAAATGAACAATAAAATCCTTTGGTTGAGAATAAGTTACTGGTTGGGAGCTATAGCTGATGGACTATCGGTAATCCCAATGTTGTTTCCGAACATAATAGGATTTGCTTATGGTATACCTGATTTCAAGCCAGGAATTGATTATAACTATGCAATGTGGATAGGAGTTCCTTTAATGCTAGGTTGGACTTCTTTATTACTTTGGGCTGACAGAAAACCAGTGGAACGAAAAGGAGTTCTACTTCTTACCGTCTTTCCTGTCTTATTTGGATTAGTGATAGGACAAGCATTAGCGGTCATTTCAAACTTCATTATAATGGAAAGAATGATTCCTCTTTGGATATTCCAAATAATCGCAACTGCACTCTTCATTATTAGTTATGTTAATGCAAGAGACATTGAAGCCTGAAATATCATGAATCGTTTTAATAACTTAGATAATGGTTAATTCCATGGAATATAAGGAGCTGGAAAACTGCAAATTGTGTGCATGGGAATGTGGAGTAGATCGAATCGCTGGAGAACAGGGAGTCTGTATGATTGGCATCCCAGAAGTGGCTAGTTGTCAACTTCATCCAGCCCCTCCCCAATCATATACGGTGTTCGTTAGTGGATGTAACTTCCGTTGCCTTAACTGTCAAAATTGGGAGATAGCCCATTATCCTTGTAATAACAGTATAATCAAAGGTTATATGAAGCCAGAACGTGTTGCTTCGATTGGTGTAAAAGCAATTCGCTCTACTGCAGGTCAGTTAATTGCTACTGACCGATTTTTCTTTAGTGGTGGTTCTCCCATTGTTTCTCTTCCTTGGATCGAAGAAGTCGTTCATCACGCAAGAACCATTGATCCTGAAATAAAAGTTAATTTTGACACCAATGGATTTCCTTCAAAACAGAGTTTTCAACGCATTTTATCGTTTTCAGATTCAATAACGTTTGATTTCAAGGCTTATAATGATGAAACACATCGTGCACTCACTGGAGCACCCGTGGAACCTGTTTTACAGAATGTAACTGAAATGGCAAAACACAAAGATCGCCTGTGGGAATTCCGCATTCTAGCTATTCCTGCAATAGTGGATCTTGAAGAGATTCAGGCAATTACAGAATTCTTAGTTACTTTAGATGAGACTTTACCAGTTTGTTTTTTGACTTTCCGTCCTAATTTTTGTTTAGACTCTCATCCTGGGGCATCACGAAAACTAATAAGAGATGCAGTGTCTCTTGCCCAGAAAACTGGATTAGAAAACGTTAATTGGGCAGGTTTTACAGATATCCCGGGAAAGATTCGTTCAATCCCCTCACGATTTCAGGAGAAATTTATTCATCCACAAGCGGCTTATGCGGCTTATTGTGCGAAGCAAGTTGGATGTAAGCAGACACATCGAAACTGTAAAGAATGTCATTATCAAAACTCCTGTGAACTAAAAGCCTATAATCCTGGTTCTTTTTACTAGGTTTATAATTAATTTTTTTCTTCTACAGGGTTAATATGATGTTATTCACAATTTATTCTTGATAGAATTTACAATTTCCCGTATAGGCTCTAATTTATTTAAAGTATAGAAATGTAAGCCTGGTGCACCCCCTTCAAGAAGTTCAGTACACTGTTCTATTGCAATATTTACTCCCATGTTGACAGTAGCCTCTAGATCATCCTCTAAGGGATTAAAAATATCATGCAATCGTGGGGGAATGGATGTAGCAGCAAACTTACAGAAATTTTTCACGTTTTTGAAGTTAAAGATAGGCATGATACCTGGAATAATCCGTTTGTTTACACCAACATTGTGGAGCCGTGACACGTAATCAAAGTAATCTTTGTTTTCATAAAATAACTGGGTGATAACGAACTCAGCGCCATGTTCAATCTTGTTCTTTAAGTATTGAATGTCTAAATCCTTATTAGAGGTTTCAGGGTGACCCTCTGGAAACCCTGCAACACCAAATGAGAAATGGTCATTATAAAATTCCGTGACAAGATCACAGAGCTGATATGCAAAACTGAAACCGTCAGGTTTCGGTTTCCAATCTTTAACTCCTCGTGGTGGATCACCACGTAGCGCAAGAATATTTACTATTCCATTTGTTTTCATCAAATCTAGTATTTTTATTAGGTCTTGTTTAGAATGACCAACACAAGTAATATGATGAATTGTTGAGATATTGAGTCGTCTTTGTAGCTCAGTTGTTATCTCCATTGTTTTCCCACGAGTGCTTCCTCCAGCCCCATAAGTAACTGATATAAAATCTGGTGCTAGTAATACGAGTTCTTCCACTGTATGATAAAATGAATCCAATTGTGAATCATTCTTTGGAGGAAAGAATTCGAACGAAAGAGTTTTTTCCTTCTGGTTGAATATATCAACTATCTTTTGAACTCGCATGGACTTTACCAGCAAAATCGCACAGAAGCTCCAAAAACGTGGTTTTTTCAAATATCTTGTCCTATAAGTTTCATTTTCACCGTTGAAAAGTATCAACTTCATCTAAAATCTATTTAGAATTAATTAAGACATTTATTGAAGATCGAGATACTTAATATTATTAATGAATAATTAAGAGATATATCATTTTGGGTGATAAAATGCCTACCAAGGAGATTTCAAACGATTTTCCAACCACTAAAGCAGTCAACTACCTGAGTACTGCTAGTATTGGCCTTGTTCCTAATCCTGTCGTTGAGAAAACACTGGAATTTTCTAAAGATTTAGCCAAGAATGGAACTTTAACCTTGAGTGAAGAGAAAGAGGTCATGGTTTATGACAATCTTAGGACAACAGGATCTGACCTTTTTGGGTGTGATGCACAGGATATTGCAGTTTTTAACAGTGTTACTGAAGCTTTAAACTCTATTGCATGGAGTTTAGATATAAATGATGGGAAGATCATCTCGACAAACATTGAATTTCCAAGCATTACGTATCCATGGCTAAGAATTGCGGATAAAAAAGAAAATATTCAGGTTGAGCTCATCAGTGCAGATAATTGGTGCATTCCTATTGAAGATATATTAAATGCGATAGATAAAGAAACAAGAGTGGTCTTTTTAAGCCACGTAGAGTATCTAACGGGTCAACAACACGATATAAAGAAAATTGCTAAGCAAGCTCATGAATTTGGTGCACTAGTGGTTATAGATGGTATTCAAGCAGCTGGTTACATCCCCCTTAGCATGAAAGATTTGGGTGTTGACGTTTATATCACTGGGAGTTATAAATGGTTGTTAGCTCCATTTGGAACTGCAATTGCATACATATCAAAGGATCTCTGCGACACATTAACTCCAGTTTTTGTTGGTTGGCGATCAGCAGAAGACATGTGGAACCTTAATCCAGTGGAATTAAAATATCCATCAACAGTTAGGAAATTTGAATATAGTACTAGTGCTTACGGTGTGAAGGTAGGACTTGCAGAATCGATCAAATATTTACAAAAGGTAGGAATCGAAAAAATTCATGCTCATAATTGGAAACTTACGGAAAGGTTACGCAAGGAACTCAACAGTATAGAAAAAATTGAAATTATAACACCAGAGAATCGAGGGTCCATAATAACATTCAAAATTGACGGTAAAGATAGTCAAGATATTAATAGGAAACTGAAAAAACTGAAAAGGCCTGTAGAACTATCTATCAGGCAAAATATGGTTAGACTATCACCCCACATCTATAATACTGAATTAGATATAACCGATTTTATAAATAACTTGACACAGATTCTTAGCTGAGACTGAACCTTATATTATTCGAATTAGCATCAAATAAGTCCAATCGATTCTTTGTATATGCACTTATAATTGGGCTTATAATTATAGAATACTAATTATTACTTATGAGAAACGAGGACAGAGAAATGAATCTGTTCAAACTTAATAGACATACTCTCTGTCAATTGTGTCTGGTCTTTGTTTTCATAATTGTTACACCAAAAATTAAAGCGTTACCAACCCAAGAACTAGAATGGCAAATCACTGAAGGAGATTCACAGTTATATCATTATAATAAACGTTATAACATTGATTCTGAAGACCCATTACTGGTTCAAGAAGAAATCCGAGATGAGAATGGTAACTTAGTAACCGTTGTCATAACACAAGGGTCAACAATTCAATACAACGTTACTATTGTAACGCCGAGTGCTATATGGGGTAAGATTACTTATAATGGTACAATAACATCGATAAGGGATATTATTGCACAAGAAGGGAGGAATCGAGAGCCCATTCGGAAAAGTGTGAATAACGAATCATTCTGGGAAGAGTATTGCGAAGAAGATGAACATACGTTTATTTCTGGTGACTTAATTATGCATGAAGCAACTTATACAACCCTTTCTGGATATACTTGGATCAGTGAAAAATGGAACTGGAAAACAGGTTGGATTACTTACTATTATGAAAGGAGCTGGAACAGAACCCATGTTCTCGACGAGATTGAGTATAGTATTATTCCCTTAGTGAATAACCAGTTTATCATCCCCCCAAATATGATATTTGGCACATCTTTTTTGATCGTGATAGCGATACTACTGGTTGGCCCAAGATTTTACCAGACAAGGAAAATCAAAATATCAAAATCTCCCAAAAAGTAAAGCTAGATTAAATTTCTGTTTTTCGGGAGATTATAACTGATCTTAGTTGTTGTTTTTTAAAAACAGTAATCAGTTGAAGTAAAATGACATTAATATCGATTTTTCAAGTAATAAGTATTGGATTGTTTGGATTCATCTTTGGGGGATTTGAAGCAACAACTAACCTAATCTATCTATTAACAAAGAATTATGA
Organism: Candidatus Hodarchaeota archaeon; assembly: GCA_016839665.1. The sequence continues at coordinate 4,654 of JAEOTU010000043.1, read as the reverse complement.
TCTCCCGAGAAAACAACATGGAAAAGAACTACCAACTGACGTCACTGAGGCAGAATTATTACATAAAGTTGTCCAAATGTTCAGTCTAGGAATGATTCTTTTAGTAACAGCAATTATTGCAATTTCTATTGCTCCTCAGCTGTTTGTGGTGGGAGCAGCAGCAATTTTTCTGAGTGGATTAATAGATTATAGCAAATTCAAGAAGAATGATATGTTAATTGTGTGGATTGTCATTGCAACTATTTGTGGTGCTTTCACGTTAATGAAAGCTACTTAGAGAATGATGGATTCTCTTATTCTAATTCTATTAGGAAGATTCAGCTATTCTTACGATGCGACTTCACCTCACGTTCAATCTGGCATAACAACATTCATACCCGAAACGAAGCATTTCTGTTGTTGAGAGGAAAATCAACCACATTTATTTTTTGATCCATCACTCAATTGCTTTTCTCTTCTCCAACCATTCCTCTCTAATCTGATCGATAATCTGTTTTCGAGAATCACATTTGCCCTTGGAATGAAAATAACGAGTGATTGCCTTATTATTGGGATCGGGGATACAAAAATATTTGTCATCAGTGATTCTCTCGCCACAGGATTGGCAAATCAAACGAAGATCAGATGTTAGTTCTTTTTCAAACAAATCTGAAAAGAAATCAAAGATATCATCATTTTCATTAGGTCTTAATGTCTCATCTGTTGAAACATCCATCAAAGCGAGACGATCAAAATCATTGACCTCATAAAAAACTGTTCCTTGTTGTCGTTTTCGAAGGATTTTTTTTGCTTCAGGTGAAATATCTTTATGATATGTTGGACAATTCAAGAAATGACATTCAGTGGTCTTCTCCCAGTAAACACAAATTTTCTTTCTCTTCAAATTGCATTTACTTTGAATATCATTAAAGTTCTCTATTGTCTGATTTTGCATACCTAACCAAAAAATCGAATTCTGTCTTTATAAATGATGCCAAAACGAAAACAACTCAAATCGATTTGACTTAATTCTTGATAACTTGAATCTATTTATTACTCATGTTAGTGATATCAAATTAATCCATTCTCTCACTTATTTTGTTCTTATTATATTGATCAATGATACGTAAAGCCTGTAAGGGGAGAATTATACTACAATGTGACTTTACCTGAGAATGGAGTAATAATTGAAAAACAAACTTTTCATTTCTCGTTTGAATGATATTTAGCAATTCAATTTAGTACCTTATAACTTCTCTTGCGAACAAACCAAACTACGTAGGCTGTGGAAACACAAATCGTGAAGAAAATAAGAGCCAGCTCGACAATTGTAGTCAGTTCTGATCTATCGGTAGTTAATTCAGACATCTTATAAGAGTGGTCACCTTGAGCTAATTCGCTTTCAAGGTTGAGCTTAATAACATTCTCATAGTTTCCATGAATATACAGATAGATATCTCGTGTTTTTAGATCAAAGATATTGGAATAAACAGTCCCAATATAACTAGAAGTTTGTCTAATCCGAACCGCTTTCAATATATCTCGAACAGCTTTAATTGAAAGACCTTCTTCCTGTATGATATCTTTTAACATGGTTGTTGCCGTTGTGTATCGTGAACAGGGCCAATAACCATGTGAAAAATCAGCCAGATTAAAATTTGTGGATACTAAATAGCTGGAATTTTTCCGTGTAAATGCAAGTTCCTGATCGAAACAGGCACCAATCACAACCGCATCACCGCTAGCATCAGCCCAATGAATTTGATCACCCCACCATCCCTCCATATTATGGGTCTGATACCACTGAATGACATCTTCAACCGAGGCACATTCTTTCAGTATGAATTCCCAGTTGTATAATCCACTCCTTCTCGGTCCATCCGCATTTTGTTTAACATTTACAGGTGGTGGGACACCATTCGCATCAAAACAAAGACCTTGAGTGTTGATACCCCCAATAGCAATCCCATCTATATCATTACCTCCAGGAGCATTATCTGCAAACCCTAGGTAAGCACAACCATAAGTATTTTCACCTTGTGCCTGATCGAACCAAATTTCTGTGTTTTTTCGGGACCCAGTTTCATCTTCATTATTTCCAAAGAAAACAGAATCACCATTTTCAACAGTAAAGATTGTACAACTACGCACAGAGGAAGTGAAATCAGGATAATCTTTGATCATAGTGGGATTCAAGTTATTTAATGTTCTATTATTACCAAAACTAACTGTGAGATTATGATCGTAAGAAATAAAGACCCAGAAGGGCAATATTATTGAAATAAGGATCAGTACTATCAATACTGGATTGTGCTTAGAAATCATTTTATTCATCTAGATAACAACTGTGTGGATTTATTTATATAAACACATTGATAGAGCTACAGAGGCTTTGTGCTAAGATCAGATTTTTCCCATCTCTCTTTTCTACGATGAAAAAGAGGTCATTGACACGGCTATGATATCTATAATACCACATCCAGACGAAGAAAAGCATTTGTATTATCTTTTATTAGTTTTCAAAAAACGTTAGAAGATCGCATTTCAGAAACAGACTTGATTTTTACTTATTTTAATAACGGAGCCGCTTTTTTTCTCCAAATAATCAATTTAACAACGAGGTCATCAACCTTTTGAGGAGCTTTTTTCCAATAAGCCGCTTCGCGCTTAATTTCTACTAAGTAAATTGCGTGACCATGTTTTTTATAGAGAATATCATGAATTTTTTCTAACGCACTGGCAATCTCTTCATTTGAAGCAGTATTTGCATACCGTTTCATCGATGAAAAAAGTTCATCAATCGTTAAGCTGGAATCCCACAAAGAAGGATCGTTTTTGACTGTTTCTCGAACCTCAACTACGTTTATGGATTGCTCCCACTTTTCCATCCAAGAATTAATTCGTTTCACTAATTTATCTTTTTCATACCTTTGCATTTTAATATCTAAAATTGATTCGGAAATTTCATGAATAAACACAGGAGTTCCTATAAGCGACTGCAGAATGTCTCTGAATCTTTTCACTGCCTCTAGAGTGATGATGTCCCGATTGGAAATCTTGACATATTCCATTAGTGAAATAAAGAGCTCCTTTGGATTTGTGATATTATTCCATCCCGAAGGATCAGAGATTTTTACAGCCTCCTCTCTTATTGCAGCAACACCTTGACCAAACTCTATAACGAGACCCTTATTTATCAACGGATCGAGGGATAATTTTACTTCCTGTTCTGTGAGCCCTGTTGCACTGATTAAATCACTATAACTAACCGAGAGCTCTTTGGCCAGTTCGATTATGAGAAGTTTTTGAGGCTCTTGACTTCGTCTAAATGATTCCTCGATTCTTGACTGAGTTTCTTGATTGACAACTCTAGTTAGATAAACACTCTCCAAGATGTCATAATAATTCTTCAACATCTCTTTTAATTCATTATTTATTGTTTCAAGCTGTTGAACACGTTCATATAGCTCATCTAATGTTAATTCAGATCTCTTTTGCAGTCTTTCCCTCTCTTTCTCCTTTTTCATGTTTAATTCTTGAGTAAGGGTCTGAATAAAGTTGTCTCGCTCTTTTACTACATTTTGGGCCTCTTGGGACCAATTGTACAGCTCCGAAACTCTGTTCTGTAATCTAGCATTTTCTTGATAACAAGTTTCATAGGCTTTAGCAAATTCTTGAACACGCAAACGGAGCTTATGAACTTCTTCGTCGCTCATGAATGAATCCTCTGTAAGACGATCACAATAGTGGAACTTTAACGATGACAATCAGGATTTTATCGTTTTCTTTTAATTTTTTTTAATCATGGCAACATTGAAAGCTCATTAACCAACTTTTTGGAAAAGAGGAAACGAAAGAGACGGTGTCGCACAAGTTCCACAAATTAGGGAGAAAGAGAAGAAAAATTAGATTTCATCAATTTACTCCCTAAATGTATTTGAGTAAGGAATCTGGATACCTTTTTTTCATCTTCTGAAACTCAAGACAAGCTGGAAACAAAATTACTAACCCGAGAATCCATACGAGCAATGTAACTTGTAGGGAAAAGGCATTAGGAAGGCCTAGGATTAATGGAATAGCTCCGTAAACGAGTAAATGAGTGGAGTAGAAAAAGAGAGGAGTTGTCCCAAATAGAACTATTGGTGATGTCCACTCTTTAAACCAATCACGATTCTGAAGATGAAAAGCCACAGCAAGAGCTATACACATACCTCCCAAAGTCCAAAGAAGAAATCCAATACTTGGAGGATATTTTGCTAGGAGGAAAAACGTCTCAATTGTGAAGGCATCCGCTCTTAAAACGCCATCTGAAAGCCAAATATCCAGATAGTTAATGGGCCAACCTTGTATGATTCTCAAGATGAAGAATACAACCACTGAAATAACCCCAGTTATCGCAAGACGCTTTACAATCAGCTGATTATCCTCTGGAAGGTTTTGTTTAAGTAACCAATGGCCAAAAACAAACCCTAATCCCATGACTCCCAGCCACGGATCAAGTGGGTACAAACCATAAGGCCAGTTAGGCCAAAACGAGACAGTTAGAAGAAGATGTTGAAGAGCTTCAGGAAACTGGTTAACAATCCATCCTGGATAAAATATTGACATATTTCTACCAAAACTACCAAATATGAAACCATCAAATAGCGGTTCCAAAAAGAGAATTAGAGAAATT
>JAEOTU010000339.1 GCA_016839665.1 Candidatus Hodarchaeota archaeon | reverse complement strand
TCGCTAGAATGCCAGTCTTAGGCCAGATATCATTAAGTAAATCCATTTGGGAGGTAGCTTGGCTAGGTTGTGTTGATATGGTCAAAATCAGAAGGAAACAGACTAGATATACCATTCTAAATAATTTTGTGTTCATAGGTATTCCATCTTCTAGCTCTCAGGTCCAGGATCCCAAGTGTCTTGAAAATCGGTACTCGGATCCGTCCATGACCAGGTGATGTGATCATACACAAAAGAAACTTCTAATCCAAAATGGGGATGATAGGACTCAATATTGTATGTGTGTTGCTGGAATCCATAGAGTGAAACGATATGCGCGTCTTCTAATTTTACTGTAAAATACTGTTCTTCTGGCCCAGCTGTTGTAGGTCGCCAAAAGTATATCATCACTTCAGACAGCATTTCTCCGTTCCCAAACGCCGCATACAATAATGGTGTTGAACTATCAGCCCGAATTGTAGTTGTCACTGGCGTATGGATTCTCCTCGATAAAGGTAAGCCACCTGCAGCATCAGTTGGGTGATAAACACTATGTGAATATTGAACCCCTTCTATTAGGTCTTCTCTTCCTGCTTGAGTGACATCGCCCTTAATCTCGCCTTGAGTATAACCGGTCACTCTTAAGTAGAATTTTAACGCACTTGTTGTTATCCCCGTAGTATCTGTCGTACTTGCTTCTGAAGCACTAGCTGGTTCGTCATTCTGCGTCATAACAAAAAAACTCGTGACTAAAACTAGAATGAGGCTCGCTTCCAAAAAGATTCGGAAGGAGTTATTTGATTTTAATTCTTGTAAGTCCATTTTATCTCAACTCGAATTATCTAGAGTAATCAGGATGCAAAATAAAAGTATTAATAAAGTTATTGCTTCTGTAGAATGGTTTAGACAGTCGAACTTCAAAGGAAAAGAAATTAATGTACTGTATAATAAATTGGGTTAACGTATGGTTCTTGTAAGATTTTCTCTTGAAGAGGAAACCCTCTTCTAGAAAAAATCCTTGTTTTTTTGAGTTATCCTGATTTTCTAGATTTTCTTCTCAAAATCAGGAAAGCAAAGAGTGATATCACTAGTATTGAGGAGGTGAAACCTGGGCTACCCCCTCCAATTGTTAATGTAGGTGCAGTACTGGAGCTTGTCTCCATGGGGGTAGTTGTGGTATCAACTGGGGTAGTAGTTGTTAAGGGTCCAGTCGTAGTAGGTTGGGTAGTTGTGACAGGTTCTGTGATAATAGTGTTATTGATTGTGAATTGATTAGATGTAGTTGTTACGATTAATCCTTCGGAACAGCGAGCTTCAACTTTGAGATAGTAGTTGGTTCCATCAGTTAAAGAAGTGGTGGACCAATCATATTTTGTTGCTGTTAGATTAGCAATTAGAAGGGTCCAAGTCGTTCCGCCATCAGCTGAATAATAGACTGTATAAGTAACTTTGTGACCTAAGGAATCAGCAGATAGAGTCCATTCTATGGTAACTGTCTTATTTAGAATTTCTCCTCCAGCAGGGAAAAAGAAGGTAAATAATCCGAGTTCGTGTACAAATTGTCCTTGATACTGATTCGTTAGTGGATAAAAATCAAAGTTATTTGCGTTTCCATCCAGCTCATAGGGATTATCTACAATGCCATCTGAATCAGTGTCAGGTGTTGTCCAGTCATCCCAATAGTTTTGGTTAATTCCATTAGCTCCATCATCGTATCCTTGGGAGGTTCCACCAAGATTATTGCTAATGAAATTATTAAACGTAACATTATTGTCGGAACTGATCGTTTGCATCTTTATTCCATACAACTCATTATATGAAACGGTATTGTTTGTAATCCGATTTCCAGTAGCCCAACCCCACCCTTCGAAAACTACAATCCCGTTTTCAGTATTATTATTGACGAAATTTTGAACGATAAGGTTATAGCTTGATGATTCCAGCCAAATTCCTTGGCCAAAATTCTTACTAACATTGTTACTCCAAATCGTATTATTTTTTGAATAATATAGCGATATTCCACCGAATGAATTGTTGAATGCAGTATTACTCGAAATACTATTGTTGTCGGAGTATGAGAGGAAGATACCACTTAAATCGCCATTATAGACGCTATTTCCGCTAATTGTGTTGTAGTCAGAGGAAGCTATAAGGCCAATCTGAGCTTCTACACTGTTATTATAAGCAATGTTAGCTGTGATATGGTTGTCAGAGGAAGAGTTTAGACGGATTCCACCTTTACTGTTCATATAGATCTGGTTTGTATCAATTGTATTGGTATCCGAGAGTTCTAGTGATATTCCCAAACCAAAATTATGATTCACAATATTGTTAATTATCTTATTTGTTTCAGAATGTAGAAGAAAGATGCCATCATTATTGTTTTGGAATGCTGTATTGTTATTAATGTCATTGTCGTCTGAGTGCGTTAAATAAATTGCCCACGAGGAATTATAAAGAGTATTATTGAGTACTTGGTTATCATGGGCGTTATCAAAGTAGATACTGGATAAATCATTGTTATAAATGGTGTTCTTTGAAATGTTGTTCATAACTGAATCGAGTAGCGCAACACCACCATAAGAATTGTTGTACAAGATATTATAGGAAATATTATTGTCTGAGGAATTCGCTAATGCTATAGCATTTCTAGAGCTGTTATAGACTACATTATCAAATATCTCATTGCTATAGGAATAATTAACCCAAATTCCTTCTTGGCTACTATTATAGATTGTATTATTTGCGACAATCGAATCAATAACATCACCCCATAAAGCAATACTCTTGCAATAAGAATTATGGATAGTATTGTTAGCTACAGTAGCCCGTTCCAGTAGCCCGAGTGAGAGATCTGCAGCAAGCGTGTCAGGATTACTATAGCCAAAGAACGCACTTTCAGATATGGTATTGTTAAAGATGTGCACATCATTGGAATTCCATATGAATATACCACTACCATTATGCTTAGAGATAGTATTATTGGAAATTTCCGTTGTATGAGATTCATCTCTTACGCGGATAGCCTGGATTGTATTATTAGTAATCAAGTTGGAATTTATCGTTGTAAACGGACTATTGCTAAGTACATTAATTCCACGAATCGAATTGTTACAAATACGATTTTCCGAGATTCTATTATAGATAGAATTATCCCTAATTACAACTCCAACTGTGTTGTTATAGACGGTATTATCTGTGATATTGTTGAGGCGACTTAAACCTAATCTTATACCACTCTCAGAACTGTTATAGATCGTGTTTCTAGAGAGGATATTGAAGTAAGAACCTTGATCTAGAACGATCCCTACGTATCGGCTATTGTAGATTGTATTATTATCTAAGATGTTTTTCACTCCTCCACTAACTGTGACTGACCATTCCTGATTGTCATGAACAAAGTTTTCTGTTACATTATTATAATTGCAGAAATCATCAAGGCGTATTCCTACATATGTATTTTTGTATGCTTCGTTACCTTTAATGAGATTACGACTTGAGTAACCACCAACAAAAGCATTCATTTTGTTGTCATACACTTTATTATTAATGAAAGAACTGGAGTATGTCCTCCGCATCTCAAGTCCAGCCCACTGTTGAGAATCTGTGATATTATTATTATTGATTGTACAATTAATAGATCCAGTAATCCCCATACCTACATCATTACTTTCAGCGAAATTGTCTGAAATGGTACAATTCATAACGTACAATGCACCAATTCCGTTGCTGTTGTTGTAAACCCAATTATTGCTGATAGTGTTATTCATGGTTCTGGTAAGGATGTTCTTCCAATTTCCAGATTGGGTTGAAATTTCAGCAGAAAACATTGTATGATTCAACAGGTTATTAATGAAGGGCATTGTAGTATAGGGGATATAATTTTGCATACTATAATTTCCAAACATCCGTCTCATATTCGAGAATAATGCTTCTCCTGACACGAGAACGGTTGAGTCATTAATAGTCTCCATTGACATGAGCGTGTAGGACCCATTAACACCGATTGGATGATATTCCCAAGGTTCTGCATTATCATTATCGTGGTCCACCGTTATACCTGAAGAGGAAGTATTGATTAACCATGTTGCGTTCTCGAGATCATCCCATGTCTTCG
>JAEOTU010000338.1 GCA_016839665.1 Candidatus Hodarchaeota archaeon | reverse complement strand
CTTCTACTTTTCTTTTATGTATTGCTAGTTTTTCTTCGCTCATGTCAAACACAGGGTTGGGATTATTGCACGAAACGATTATTGCACCCCTCTTTTCGCTTTCTTTTTTCCAGCTTGCTTTCTCTTCTTGCGCTTAATCATTTCAGTGAAGGATTCTATTCGAGTTAAAAGACCTGCCTCTCCCGAATGCTCATCCATAATGATTTCCAAGAAAGCTAATCCCACGACTTTCATATCCCGCATAATTAATTCAGAGATAAGACTATCAGGTCCACAAGCAAAACTTACAAGAAAAATGACTCCATCAATTTCATCCCTCCCTTTGGTAAGAAAGTATCTTATTGATTGCATGATTTCTTCTTCATGTTTCCAGTAATTCCGTAGACCACCACCTCTAGGATTCACTATTACTGGTTCTTTAAAAATAAATTCTGGTAGATTTTCAATAGTTATAACTTCAACTCCTTGATCTTTTAATTTCTTTTGAAAATCTAAATTAATAAAAGTATCAAAAATATTATACGCATGACCCAAGAGTAAGAATTTTATATCTCCCTTGCTTTTCTTCTTAGGTAATTTAAAAGGAATGTTTCTCTGAACTAATCTTAATGCATGATTAACTGATGCTCCTTGCCTTAGGAATTTATGATAATCCTCAAAATAATTTTGAGCTTCTCTATAAGCTTTTAATGATTGATTTTGTGTTTTACCCAATTCTTTTCCAAGTTCAATTACTGAAGTTGCAATAGGAAATTCTTTCACATTTACCTCAAAATTTAAAATTTTAGGCACTCCGGGCAAGATTTTAATAACATCCGGAAGTGATATAAATTTAGGACAGAAATAAGCCTCTTTTACTTCTGCTACATATCGAGGAACAAAAAGATAGTCTAAATCTGGATGCTCTCTGATTAATGTTAATACTTGTCCATAATAAATTTTTACAGGGATGCACAGCTCTCCAAATCCATGAGTGACCCCCTCTTCAACAATTTTTTTATTAGTAGGGGGGCTCAATATGATTTCTACATCTAATTCTTCAAGTAGCTTTTTCCAAAAAGGATAATACCTATAAAAGTGAAGGGCTCTTGGTATTCCGACTTTTACTTTTTTTTTACTTTTTCCTTCTGGGGTTTCCATTTCAAAAATTCCTCAGAATTTTCACGTGTCAGGCGTATCGTATACGAGTAAATCTCGGATCCTATCCATCATATTGTTAGTTAATCGTTTAAGTTCATCATAATCCGGCACTGGTTTACCCCAATATTGTTGATGCTCCATAAATGGTGGTCCTGCTTTTAATATTTGACCTTTATAAAATTCCAACATTTTCGCATGTTTAGGATATGTAGCTTCTGTCCCAGTTATACCAACTGGGATTATAGGTACTTGTGTTTCTATTGCCAATCGCATGGGACCAGTGTGACCTTCTAAGAGTTCACCACCTCCAAGATTAGTAGTTCCTTCGGGATAAGTGCATACAACTTCGCCTGAAGAAAGAAGTTCTTTAGCAAAATTATATGAATCTACATCATGCTCTCCCCGTTTTAAGGGAAATGCATGATGATTTCTTACCCAGGCGTTAACAAGTGGTATTTTAAATAACGATTGTTTTGCCATCTGCCACATTACTCGCCTTGGTGGATGATGTATCATACTTGCAGCCAGTAAAAGTACATCCCATTCTGAATTATGACTTGGACATATAAGTGCAGCACCTTCTTGTGGGATGTATTTTTCAAAGTCGATTACTTTATACGGCATCATAAGGTCAGACCAACCACAAACTAAATCTCCTGAAAAACATTGTACAACCTTTTGAAACTGCTCTCGTAACCCTAACACTTCTAGATTTCTCAAAAGAACATACCATGAATCATCAATGAGTTGTAAAACTCCCTTTCCCATATCTTTTAAATAAGTCTTAAAATTAAATTTTGGCTCTTTCTCAACATCTTCAAGTGAACCTATTGAAAGTTCTTCATCTTTTTTCCCATAAGTACCTTCACGTAGCTCAAAGATTATGGTTCTTAACTCATCTGTTAACCTTCTTATATCTTCATATGATATCATATTAATATCATAATCATGATAATAAATTGGATCTCCTACTCTTACAATCACTTGAGTTGGTTTCATAACTAGTTTACCTTTAGATAAGGCCTTCCTTGAACCAACTACAGCCATCGGAACGATTGGTACATCCATTTCAATTGCCAGCCTAACAGCACCAGTTTTGAATTCTCCTAATGCAAATCCATTCTCCTCAGTACTACGAGTACCCTCAGGAAAAATGCCCACCCATTCTCCTCCCCGGATGATTTCCTTTGCTTTTTCCCATGCCCGATCGGGATTTTCTCGATCTACTCTAAAAGCTCCAAGGTTATTAAAGAGTGTTCTCATTATAGGGGTCTTAAAATTGTCCAACTTGCTCATATAACGAATCCTGCGATGGCATGCAGCTCCGTAAAAGAACGGGTCTAAATGGCTTTCATGTGAACCTACAAGGATTCCTGGGCCATATTCTGGAAATATATTCCCTTTCGGATATTCTGCTTTAAAATTCCAAAACATACGGGCAGCTTGTTTAACATAAATATATGCAGCCCACCACTGTAAGCGTCCCTCTATTTTCTTTAAGTCTAATCTTTTGATGATGTACCGATAAAGGTCATTCAAAGGGTCAATTGGGTTGAATTTAAGAATTTTATATGTCCAATCTTGATGGCGTTTTTGGTACTTTAGCTCTTCTTGCATCTTATGTTCAGTGGATTTCTTTCGTTCTATTTCTTCTGCTATTTGATATCCTTTCTTTTCAAGTTGCATAAATTTCTACTCCTCAGATTTTATCTTTATAGATTTTTTAATATTCGATTCTGATATTGTTTTTTTCTCAACTAATTTTAATAAATCATCTAATGAATTAATTAATAAATCTGGTCTTTGTTCAGCCAGAATCTCTTTTTTGCTTACCCCACTTG
>JAEOTU010000337.1 GCA_016839665.1 Candidatus Hodarchaeota archaeon | reverse complement strand
TTTAATCGAACTACCGAACAAACAATAACTCGCGATATTTATAAAGTTTGTGATGGAGAACAAACAAAAAGAATAATCGGGGAATACTCCCCAAATAGTATCTGGAAATCCAGTGACATCTTAAAAACGGTTTTTGAAGCCTGTTTACAGAAAACCTCATTGGAAGACATCTGTGAATCGAAAGAAACTCCCTCCGCGGATCGAATTCAAGATCGGATCAATGAGTTAGAACTGAGCCAAATAGACCAACTTATTAACGGTTGGATAAATGAACAGGTTAATAGACTACTATTCCATAAAAAAACAAAATAACAATTTCAATAGATTTTCATCAACAACCCTATTATGGGGACTCTTCTCCAGACTGGATTCACGGTATGAAACGTAAAAAGGGCACGAGCTATTGTATTTGCTTTGTTTTGGTTACCATTACAACCAATAAGATTCGTTGTCCGATTTATGTGAAGTTAGTTACCAAAAAGGAATACAATGATAAAATAGGTCTTTTCACATCAATCTGGAGTAAACTGCCTCTAAATCTTTCCATTAAAAGGGTATTCCTTGATCGTTGGTTTAGTTGCGATCCAATCATTGACTTTCTGGAAGACAGAAGACTTGAATACGTCATGGCAACCAGACGATTCCAAACAGTTAAAAAATCCCTTACAACGATTCAGGAATGTCTACAACAGCTAGCAGGTCTTTCAGGAGTGGATTTCGAGGACAAGAGAGAACTGGGTAAATGGTGCCGCAAGCGCGGCTTGGATACGTTCACAGTCAAGCCTATAACTCTAAAAAAGGGAGGAACACCAACCACTCTTGTAGCAGTGTTTGTCAGAATCAAGACTAAACATCATGATCCAACCATGCGTTGGACTTATGGGTTATATTTGTATCTAACCAACTGTCGTGTCTCCCCTCATTATGTTGTCAAATTATATAGCAAACGATGGATCATTGAAACCGATTTGAGGTGTATTGGTACGTTTAAAGCTGTTACGAACAGTACCAGCCCTCAGCTACGATTCCTGCTGTTCGGTCTTGCCGTGTTGTTTGATGTGTTGTGGGTCTTTTATTCTACTCTTATGAACCGCTTGCATGATCACCCTGGTAAAGACTTAAATAACCATTTTCCCCTCTCTATTAAACAATCGGATACTTTACAATTCACTGCTCGAAAGTTTCTTCGGTGTGTTCGTGACGAAATCTTTCCATTGTTGTCTTTTCGAGGAGGTGATGCGTGAAGACTGAAAGTTTAGGACTTTAAACTTGGCTAAATATGACTAAAGGAAAAAATGGCTTAATTGAATTGATGAATATCTATAATCCTTTAAAACTGGAGACGATGGAAAAAAATGTTTACTAAGATGATTCATGCTGCAGATGGTCTCTTGACAACAAAGAATGGTGAAATTATCCTTATTAAACGCAAGGGGGAAACTTTCCACGGATTTTGGGCTCTTCCAGGGGGAACAGTGGAAGAAGACGAAACCGTTGAAGAGACGCTTATTCGAGAAATGAAAGAGGAAGTAGGCGTGAGAGTTAAACCGAAAGAAATTCTAGGAGTATTTTCTGATCCTCAACGTGATCCAAGAGGACGGGTCATTTCAACAGTATTTATCTGCGAGTTTGAAGGCGAACCCACAGCTGGTTCAGATGCAGGTGCTATAAAACAATGCACTTTGGAGGATGCATTGGACTTAAACCTAGCATTCGATCACAAGTTAGTTGTAACATGTTATAAACGGTGGATTGAAAAAAAAGGAACGTTTTGGTCACAAAAATTCTTAAATCATTGAACTTAGGTACTAAATTAAAAAAAAATGAGGGGGTGTTTTATTTCTTGTAGCGTTTTTTTTTCCTAGTGGAAGGAGACTAAGAATCCCTAAACCGATTAGCCATTCAAAACCTGGTGTAAGTTCAATTGTCGCTGGAACGTCGTCGCTTTTCTCTGCAATTTTTGACCCAGTTAATTCAAACAGGAAGGCGTTAAGGACATTTTCTCTTAACGGGTCTACTGCATACTCACCAAACATAAGCTCAACACTCTTGAGAGCACCTGTCGCTTTTTCCCAGAGTATAACAACTTCACTTACACTTGATCCCGATCCTGATCCTGTTCCTGAGGTATTGCCGTACATCGTTATTTGGTAATGATCACCAACATCCACGAAATCCTGATTAAACATCTTAGACCTTCCCAGATCGTGAATTGGAATGAAAAAGAATGATGTTTGAGCCTTTATAATAGGTTCTTCATTGATTTTGACCTCTACTTCAACCTCATGTTCTAGAAGAGCGGATACAGAGACAGTAAGCTCATCACCTTCTTGAATAAAGAAGGAGAAAGGTTGAACCATCGCTGTTTCCATTGTGGTAGAATACGAGGATTGGGGCATAAACCAGCGTCCAGCATCAAATTCTGCCTTTGTACCATTATATTCGGAGAGTAAATATTCAAATTTGTCACCAACAGAAACTCCCCAGTATTTTGTATAATTCACAGGATCTGTTGAATCACCTGGATAGCGTTGACCCCAACTAACAAATAAATTGTCAAAAGCGATCTTGCCATTTTGAACGCCAAATCCAATGTTACCCGCATCTCTAGTAGAAATACCAAATTCACCTAAGAAGTCATTGTGATGGTAGATTTTAATCCAAGTGTTAGCATCTATCACAATCGAAATATGACCACTTAAGGGAAGAGGTGAAAAGACTGCACCTAGCGAGTGTTCAGGTTCGGTAATTCGATTACTATACCAGACATTACCATCTTCATAGAAATCGATAAATCGTCTCCCATTCGGGCCTGATGTCAATTCGAAAGACAAAGCAGAGAAATTGGCATACCAATCGATGATTTCATAATCAAATTCAATAGTAACATCCTTTAGAGGGAAGACTACGTCAGTAGTGCATGTAGACCAGTCATCTCTAGAGCTTTGACCAATAAGTCTATTTCCATCAATTCGCCATTCGTCTGAATTAAAAACGTACTTTGGTTCAAGGGGAGAATTATCAGGATTATCATATTTATCATCGAAAATTATTGATGGCCCAGGATCAGGGGATTCTTTTCCTTTAAATATGGTTAAATCATCAAAACCAACATGAGAACCATCAAAAACCCCAAAAGAGAATTTTTGTAATGGATGGGCTGGAAGATAAATCCCAGGATCTATTTCAAAACCATCAACCCATATTTTCAACTCCTCGCCAGAAGAAATCACATGGACTTGAACCCATTTATTAAGGGGAACGATATAGTTTAAACCCGTCGAATTCATATTGAATACATAGTGTGAGGCCCAATACTCAGATCCTAGTTCAAGCCGATATTCATAGAGATCATAATCAAAGCAGATATGAAACTGTTCCGAACCATAACCAGCGTCGATATACACATTGAACAACACTGTGTAAACTGTTTCATTGAATATTGGAGTATCCAAAACCAGATTATCCCAACCAGTAGTAGTCCCATTACCATACAGTAAATCATTTGCTAGGTACCAATTTCCACCATAACTCGACCAAGAGCTAATTGTTGAGTCAAAAGTTTCCGAAAATAACACTTCTTTCCCGTATCCGTTTTGAATGGGAACCAAAACAAGAAAAAGTGAGCATAGAATCAAAAGAGAGAATATACGAAGCTTTTTACTCATTATTTTTCACCTTGTCGAAACATAGCAATGTTCTATGATTGTTAATGGTAACATCATATAAAAAGAAACTAGATATTCTATTCAGCAATTTTCTTTTTGAAAATAACTGATTTGTTTATGTTGGTTAACCTAAGTAAGAATCCCTCTTGGAAATGATTACAAGGTCTTTTAGTGATTAGAAGTCCTTCAATAACTAACAATAGTAATTTACTAAGGCCTTCATTGCTCGAGCTGCCATTGATGGCCATTTAAAGACAGCTATATTGTTGTGTTGAAGATATTCAACAGCCTCATCCGCAGAATCGAGACAGCTTATCAAAACGGGGACTTTCTCTTCATGAACCCAATCGACAAAGCTCTTAAGATTTTCTTTTAGCAGAGCATCCATCACAGGTGCTGGTAAATTGTCTGCAAATTCATAATTACCAAACTTTAGCATCCGTTCCATCATACTCGCCCCAAAAACACCCCACATTAATAATGCACCCACTTCACCTGACTGCCAAATAAGTCGCGGAACTTCTTTGTAAAATAACCCAAAATCCATATCGAATGTTAAATCAATTGGATTATTGGCAGAGGCAGTTGAACGGATGATTTTTCCTATTTTATCCTGTAAGTCCTCAGAGAACGATGGTACCTGCAAACCATATCTCTCACAACTATCCGCGAAAGTAACTGCTGGTCCTCCAGAATTTGTAATTACTCCGACTCTATCATTCTTTGGAGAGTATGCCATTGAAAAGGCATGAGTAAACTCGTACAACTCCTCCATTGTAGGAGCTTGAATAACTCCTGTTTGCTTGAAAATTGTTTCATAAACAGATGATTTTCCCCCTACAGAAGCTGTATGTGACATTCCTGCTCGTGAACCTGCTTCTGTTCCTCCAACAAAATGAACAATAACAGGTTTCTTTTCAGCTAATTTTCCAAGAGCTTCCACAAACTGACGTCCCTTATTTTTAATCCCCTCGATATAGGCACCCACAACTTTCGTTTTTGTATCATTACGTAAGTAATCTAGACAATCTGCGATATTAACATTAGCTTCATTTCCCACGGATATCGCTTTGCCTAATCGTAATCCTCTTCGCTCAACCCAAATCAAAACTTGAGAAATCCATGACCCAGATTGACTAACAAGCGAAATATTACCTTCTTGTCCTGAAGGCAATTCAAACGGAAACCAAGTGCAATTGAAGTTACCATCTGGACAATGATTGTTAATGATCCCAATACAATTAGGACCTACGAAACGCATTCCATAACGTTCTGCGATTTCATTTAATTCCGCCTGATTTTCGGTTTTTCCAACCTCACTGAATCCCGCAGTAACTATAATTACATAAGGAATACCCAATTTCCCGGCTTTTTCCAAATAGTCTACAACCAATCTTGTGGGTAAGACAATGACGAGAAGATCAGGTATTTCTGGTAAATCCTCTAGATTCTCAAACGCTTGGAATCCCATGATGTTTTTCTCAGAAGGATGAACAGGATATATTTTCCCACGATACCGAGTTCGTAAAACGTAAAGTTGACCTGTTCCCATTGTTAAAAAATTATTACTAGCACCTAAAAACGCCACAGACTTCGGATTCAACAGTTGCTTTAGAAAATGTGTCATATCTTCGTCTTTTATGATACACTTGGTTTTTCTTAAAAATTTTCGGTAATCTGTGAATATTTGACTACAAAAAGGCTTCAATGGAGTTAATGGTTAATATGAAATGGAAATTCCTCTAAATTTAATTCGGAAGAATTTTTTTATAGTTATTTTTCTGCAGTCTTAATGATAGATCTTACTATTTTAGCTGGTTTTGGAATTATATTAACCATAGGGGTTGTTGGTTCGGGTGTACTTAAACAATTCCATATTCCTGAAATACTTGGATTCCTGTTAGTCGGAATTGTATTAAATATCTTCTTAGTTTTATTAAATCATGATGTGGTCATTACAGATTTCTTAGATCTTGTTGTTGCCGTAACACTTGGTTTTATTGGTTTCAATTTAGGGTCGGAGTTAGATTGGAAGGCAATTCGATCTATGTCTTTGAAAATTTTTGTTATATTACTATGCGAGGCATTATTAACGTTTATTTTGGTAACCATTGTGATTTATATCTTATTGGGCTTCGCACAGCTCCAAATTGCCTTATTGTTTGGAGCATTAGCGTCTGCAACCGCCCCTGCTGGAACCGCTGCCGTTTTTTGGGAACATGATGCCAGAGGGCCATTGACAACAACTACTATGTTTATCCTTGCTCTAGATGATGTGGTAGCCATACTTTTAACTGATATTGCTTTAGGTTACAGTAAAACAGTTTATGAGAATCTAAATCCAGATTTAATTGGATTCTTTTTTCCTGTTCTAGCTGATGTTTTCCTTTCTTTTGTTTTAGGGATGACTGCTGGACTAATTTCAGTGTATTTTTTGAACAGAGAAGAAGACCATACAAAACTAGTTGACTTCATGATTGGTGCTGTTTTAGTATGTATTGGAATTGCTTCATTGTTAGAAATATCCTATATTCTTCCCACAATGGTTTTTGGAATTGTCATTTCTAGTCTTTCTAAAAAGCCTGCAATCGATTACCGATTGAAACAGGTGATTGAAGAGGTTGCTGAACATATCTCACCTCAATTACAACGCATGCTTTATGAAAAAAGGAGAGAAAATATGAAGGATGAACCTCATCAAATATTCCATGAAGTCTATAGACTCGCATCACCCATCATTGCGATCTTCTTCATTTTAATTGGGTTAAGTCTTGATCTTACAGCCCTTGCTCAAATCGGAGTGATTGGAATTGCTTATATGACTACTAGAACGATGGCAAAAGCTGCAGGGGCAACTGCAGGGGCATATCTTACTAAAGCAGAGGAAACTGTAAAGAAGTACCTAGGCCCTTGCCTATTATCGCAGGCTGGTGTTGCTCTAGGATTGGCAGTTATCGTCTCAGAACACCTTGCTAACTATGGAGCTGCAGCAGCTCAATCAGGTCTTTTTATATTTAACACCATCACTGCATCAACAATTATCTTCCAGATCTTTGGGCCAATGGCAATCAAATGGGCAATTAGTCGTTCAGGGGAGGGCCGTGCATTTGAAGGTGAAAATCCAAAAGAGTCACAAGAAATTCTCACTTCTCCAAATGGAGAAGGAACTTGATAAAAGAAGGAATACTGCGTGGATTGAGGAGAAGTGCAGGAACCTTCTTTCTATACTCCAAAAAGCCATTTCCAAATCGTTCTATGAGTTCTTTTTCCTCAACGAACAGTATATGGATATAAAGCCCTAGTAAAACCGAGAGAAAAGAGATTATTGAATAAAACGAGAATCGAATAAAAAGACCACCAAGAGCTATCAGAATAACCCCAAAATAGGTGGGATGACGAAGTACGGAATAGATTCTTTGGTTTTGCAGCTCAGATTCTTCGGGATAATACACATACACTACCGCCATGTAGTCAATGCCGAATGTCAGGAGAGCTTGCATGATTGTAAGTAAACCAATAAGGAAAAATAGACATCCAAGCAAAATTCGTATTATTATTTCAAAATCCTTTATACCAGGAACCATAACCAATAAGGAGGAAGAAAAGAATGATGTCGTTGGATTGATTGGATTTCTTGCCAAAATGGCTTCAATGGGAAGATAAGCGTGGAAGATTGTTGACAGGACAAGAGGAATCCCTATCATGCCAAAGAAGAATCCCCTCTGATATGCTGAATCTTTTGATTGTGCAAGGAGTGTTTGTTTCTTACTCCAAATTCTCGAAACAAAGAACAACCCAGTACTCATGAGCATTATCGGACCGAAAAAAGGGAGAAATGGCTCTATAAGGAAAAAGGGACTATTATTTGGGAACGTACGTGACACCAAATAAAGGAAGAGCTGAAAAAAAATACCTAGGGAGAAAAAGAAAATAAAAAAGAATGGAATGATTACTATCCGCTTTCCATGGTACGCAGGAAGTTTTTCTCTTAATTTATCAAACCCTTTTAGCGGCAAATGAATCATACTCGAATAATTCGTAATACAATGAAGAATTATTTAAAAGCCCTATTGTGACGTAGCTATTAACTTTTGTTACAATGTGCAGTTTTGGCATTATTGTTGACATAAATTTCTAAGATGATAGGTGTGAAGAAGAGAAAAAGTCAAAGAATCACAGAATTTGGTGATTTCCAAACCCCAAATGAGTTGGCAATTAAAATTGTCAATCAATTGAGACAGTGGGAAATTTCACCTGCGTCTATCATCGAACCTACTTGTGGAACAGGCTCGTTTATTTTTGCTTCTCTGAAAACATTCACAGACGCCAACGTGATTGGATATGACATTAACCCCAGTTATCTGAAAAAGCTATCAGAAGAATTAGTAAAAGAGAAACTAGAGAATAGAGTAGAACAACACCATGTGGACTTTTTTAAGGTAGATTGGCATGAAGAAATGAACAAACTTGCTGAACCTATTTTAGTGCTTGGAAATCCTCCCTGGGTCACATCTTCAGAGATTGGGATGATAGGTGGGTCAAATATCCCAGAAAAATACAATATTTATGATTTTCGAGGATTAGATTCCAAAACTGGTAAAAGTAATTTTGATATCTCTGAATGGATGATTTTAGAACTTTTAAAGGCCTTAACAGGACATTTGGGCACTCTTGCTATGTTATGTAAGGTTAGCGTAGCACGGAAGGTATTAATGTATGCTAAGAAAGAGAGGATTACGATTTCCTTCTCAAAAATTTTTCTTATTGATGCTAAAGAATACTTTAATGCCTCAGTAGACTCCTGTCTGTTTCTTTGTAACCTAAAACCTGATTCATGTAATTATATGTGTCAAGTCTACCAAAATATTGATTCAACCAATCTAATTCAAGAAATTGGTTATGTAGATAAAAAAATGATCGCAAATTTATCAAATTACAAAAAATGGAAATATTTACAAGGAATTTCTAATTACATTTGGCGATCAGGCATTAAGCATGATTGTGCCAAAGTAATGGAACTTAGACAGAAGGACAATCATTATTATAATGGTTTTGGAGAGGTTGTGTCAATCGAAGAAGAATTCCTTTATCCCATGCTTAAGAGCTCAGATCTAGCGAATGATCGCATCAAAGATATCGATAGATGGATGATTGTTACACAAAAATACATTGGGGAAGATACGACATCCATACAAAGGGAAGCTCCTTTAACTTGGAAATATCTTGAATTACATAATGAATTTTTCGAAAAAAGGGGGAGTTCAGTGTACAATAATCGTCCTCAGTTCTCAATCTTCGGAGTCGGAAGTTATTCATTTTCTCCATGGAAGATAGCCATTTCAGGGTTCTACAAGAACTTAGAGTTTAGATTGATTAGTCCATTCCTAAATAAACCTGTTGTATTTGATGATACATGTTATTTTATTCCCTTAGATTCTTATGAAGAAGCAATTATACTCCACACCATACTAAGACATCCAATAACAGATGAATTCTATTCCTCGTTCATTTTTTGGGATGCCAAACGACCAATAACTAAACAAATATTACGACAGCTTGATTTAAAAGAATTGATGCTAGAAATTGGTTATTCTAATGTGCTAAAAATCATTAATGAAAATTTCCCAGCGTTAAATTCAGACGCTCTTAGCAAATCTATAAGAAAAATGAGAAACTAATCAACAACATTTTTACTACCAACGGTGATAAAAAAAGAAATATTCCCCCTTCAAAACAATTTCTTATAAGATTATCTTCGACGACGATGACGGATCAATACTGTGGCAAAAGTTAGAGTTAGAACAGAAGATATAACCAAATATCCATCTATGCCTCCAGAAGGGGGGGCTGTGCTTTCAACAGCTGTTGGTGTTGAAGCAAAAGCTGGGTCGTGAGTTAGATTACTCTCAAATCTAGGATAAATTATATAGATCTTCATTTTGGATGCTTTAGCAGGAGCATCGTCATATAATGTTGCAGCATCTTCTTGAGACATACCATCAGTAATAATATCATTAATCGATTCAAAGTAAGCAAGAGTGACATTTTTATCGTTTTTTAATGATATAGTTGTATCATTGGATTCTTTGTTTAGTTTCATTGAACCCTGTGTCTCATTATTATTACTTCCACCTGAACCTGACCATGTCAAGGAAAACTCCAGTACCAAACCTGTAGCTTCAGATTCAAACGGCCAGTCTGAAATGGAAATATCAAACTTCACCGAAGGGGACTCACCAGTGAAATGATTGATCAATGCAATTTCTGTATTTTGATAGCCTTGTTTCTGGATATTATTAGATCGAAATGCAAATTCTACACTGGAATCTGACTCCGTTAAGTTTTCGAAATCCCAAGCAACACTTGCTAAGGATAATGAAGTTCCTACAGCCTCATTTGAATCAAATTTACTGTTATTATTACTATCATTAAATTGAACAACCTGGTCAAATTTGAGGAAGAATTTGGCTGTATCTACAGAAGTGTTAAAATGAAAAAATGGGACTGTACCTTTAGCATTAACCTCAATATTAAAATTATCTGAAGCTAATATTACTCGATTTCCATCACGTTTCATTTTGGGACCACTTTCGCCATTTTCATCTAATGAAATAGCAATAGTTTTGATAGATCCAAAAAAAAGACTAAAAATGAGAGGTGCCATGATAACAAGAGATATAACCGTTTTTTTATTCTTTATCAATCCAATTATCACCTATTGAATACTTATTTCTGATGACTGATTTAAGATTGTCCAAATATAAATAACACTCAATGAAAACCAAAAAAAAATAATTATACAAATCAATGTTGCTTTAATTTCGATAATATCTGGTCTCAACCTCAGACGGTGAGGATGTGAAGGCACGCCTATCTGATAATGTATGGGTACAAAATCGATTAATTGATATTGTATTTTCATTGATGATTTTCTTTTTGGTTGTTCCAGTGGCAGCATTTCATTTTGAAGGAAGAGAACCAGCTTTCTACATTGGAACTCTCTTTGGATTTATGGTGCCTGAATATATTTTTCTGGGATTTTTTGGAATATTAGGCTTAATACACCATGCAAGATCCCATTGGAGGTACCCAAATGCTCCAAAGGTTTTTACAATCATTGCAGTCTCTACAATCTTTATCCTTTGGGGGACATGGGTGCTTCGGTCGGCGTTCTTTCCTGATTTTCTGGATTGCCTGATGTCTTCTATCTGGAACGCTGATCCTTGTACTGATGTTGATTTTGAGGGTGAAATTCAATTTATTATCTTTCTTGGACTCCCTTTCTTCCTCCTTTTCCTATGGTATGTAATCAAATCATTAAATCAAGGCGAGCGGAAACATTAATACATATG
>JAEOTU010000336.1 GCA_016839665.1 Candidatus Hodarchaeota archaeon | reverse complement strand
CTGAACACGAAAATGAGCTCAAAGATCATGAAATCATGTTAAATGGCGATGGATTAGGCAGGAGAAGTAACCCAATAATATCTGTCTATAACCCCTCAGCATTAATTACACCTTTGAAAAAGTTAGTAAGTGACTGGCATATAGATACGGATGTAGTAAAATCCGCTATGCTTGCTCCGAGTACATCTGATAATCACCCATTTCATATGAAGGGAATTCCCACAATCTCCTGTAGTGGTCGTCCACCGGTGGGATGGACGGCTGGGCGGGGTCGAGATAACCACACAACGGTTGATACAGTCGATAAGATCAATAAAACTATAATCAAAGAATCAGCACTCCTTGTTTCTAGGTTGCTTATTGGGTTATCAGAAACAAATGAACCTTTGGTACGTCATTCAACTTGGGAAGAAACTCTTGAAGAGCTTAACAAATATGGTTTTGTTGATGTTTTGAAAGCCCAAAGGAGATGGCACCCGAATTCAATTGTTGGTATATAAAAATTTAATTTATTCCAAGCAGTCGCGCACGGGAAATATTTATTCACTGTGCCTAGATATATGTGGTTTTTATGGTATTTATTTATACGTATTATTGAATCAAAAATATTATATGCTTAATTAAAAGCAGTTGATTATCGAACATATAGTTCTTAAATTTGTGGTGAGCGATTTATTCAGTATTTCTCTTGTATTCTGAGCAGATCTCGTTTTCCCCGTTAAGGAAGTGGTTTACGGAAATCTCTGCGATCGCAATAGTGTGTTCTGCGATGATCTTAAGCTCCCAGGCGATTTGATTTACAATTGCAGCTGTCTTTATTTGATTTATTTCTTGAAATTTTAATATTAGCTTATTTTCTTCGTTATCTATTGCATCGTAGAGATCTACGGCATCACTTGCTATTTTTAAGTCCTTCTCGAAGAAGCTGTTTACTGCTTTATCAAACATTGTGAAGCCTAATTGACCTATCTGGCCTAACCGGTCGAATAAATCCTCGTGATTATTATCCCTAAATTCATCTAATAAAATTATATTTTCAGCGATTGCATTTAGTCTATCTGCTACCATCTCTAGGTACCATGCTATCAAATTGTTTTCCACTATATCCATAGGGTCTTTAACCCCGATGGACTCGGCAATTGTTCTAGATTGTTGAGCAGATGCTAAAAGTCTGGCCAATAGCCAAAAAATTGTGTCAGCTTCATGTTCTCTTGTAATGGCATCTCTCGCTAGCTCCATGTCCCTGTCCATTATGGCATCCATGGTCTCTTTGAACATTATTGAAGTTATCATGTAGAGTCTTTTTATTACTGTGCTAATAGGAAATTGTTTAGGATCAACACTGCACTGTAAGAGTAGATGTCTATCACTTTCTTCGATTATTCCTATTCCAAGTAACCTCTGGGTTACTTGTCGTATACTTTCAATCTGTTCTCTCATTAACCGTCTATCAGATTCTACTCTTATCATGTTTCTTCCTAGAACATAGTTCCCAACTATTACTCGTTCTAGCACTTGTGTGTTATCGCACTTATCCACGTTTACAACGTATATGCTTTGGTCTTCAGTTATTGTTGGTTCAGGGGTTATCCTCAAAGCTCCATCGTTTTCTTCTGAGAGGAAAAGAATATCTCCTTTATTTATCCTCATTTTTTTTGCCCAATCCATGGGGAGAGAGACTGAAAGTGTTGAATATCCGACTTTTTGAACTTTCCTCGGTTCCATCAAATACACCATTACTATAAATATTAATACAAACTAGTATTAACTCTAAACTAAATAGTACTTATTTAAATATTACTTGAAAAATCGAATCAGACTTTAAAAAACGAACCCCTCACCAAACACCTTAGGAAAAGGTGGAAGTATAACTTTAATATAAATAACAGAAATTAACGCGAATAATGACAATAAAAATATTGCATAATCCCCCTTCACCATTTTCAACTCATATAAATTTGTCCGATTTTCAATTGCACCAAAAGCTCTTGACTCCATCGCCTCCGCTAATTCCATACTCCTTCTAATAGAGTTAATAATTAATGGCAGCAGAATTGGTATGTATTTTCGGATCCTTATTAAAAACGAACCTTTCTCAAGCTCCAATCCTCTTGAACGCTGAGCATCCATTATTGTCTGTGCCTCATCAGCCAACACCGGAACAAAACGAATTGCCGTAATAAAGGCAAAATTGAATTCGTAAGGAATTCTCAAATCCTCCAGTGTTAAACTTAATTTATCTGGACTTGTTGTTAAGAAAAAAATCGAGAAAGACGTAATTAACACAATAAATCTGAGGGTGAGAGAAATACTGTATTCAACATTACCCCAAGTGATATGATAATTATTAAAAAAATAGAATGACACAAGATTCGTCCCAAATATCAACAGTGATAAAACTAACGCGCCTCTCAAGGTTTTTATCCATTCTTTGAAAATCTTACCAATGAGAATCAAAGGTATTTGGATAAAAAAAATAAAAAGCAATGGAATCAAATCAAAAAAAACTATTGCAGAAATAAAAATAATTAAAATCATAAAAAATTTTACACGGGGATCAAGTTTATGGATGATAGTATCCCCTCTCGTGAATCTTAAGCCCTCCAATATGCTTATTTTTGTTCAACCACCCTCAATCGGTTCGTTAATATTCGTGAAGCTTCGTCGACGTCTAGAATATCCCTAGGTAAACTATAATCAGTCAATTTATCAAATAGTTTTGTAATAACTGGGGCAGTTACTGAAGCCTTCAATAAAGCTTCATGATTCGTCATTACTTCCTTCGCGGTTCCTTTGGAGATGATTTTTCCTCCAGACATCAAAATTATTTGAGGTTGCAACTCCGCTATAAATTCTACATCGTGCGTCACAATGATTACAGTCTTTCCCTGCATTTTTAATTGAAAAAGAAATTGACTCAATCTTTCTTTTTGTCCATGATCTTGACCAATTGTAGGCTCATCAAGAATCAAGATCTCAGGATCCCAAGCGAGAACAGAGGCTAAAGCAACTCGCTTTCTTTCTCCACCACTGAGAATAAAAGGACTTGACTTACGATATTCCTCTAAATCCAGTAATTTTAAAGCCCAATCTACTCTCTTTGTAATAACATCATTTTCGAAACCAAAGTTTTTCAGAGCAAAACTAATTTCCTGTTCTACATCCTCTTCAAAAAGTTGGTCATCGGGGTTCTGAAAAACTAGACCAATTTTTTTTGAAATTTCAGCTGTACTAAACTGTTTAATATTTTCATCATTAAACAGAATTCGCCCCGCTGTGGGAATGAGTAGTTTATTAAGATGTTTGACAAGCGTAGATTTCCCTGCTCCATTTTCCCCCATTATAGCTATGAATTCACCCTTATTTATGCTCAATGAGATGTTATCAAGAGCCTGTACACCATTAGGGTATGAGAAAGATACGTCTAAAATATTTATAACAGGATTTTGGGTAGATCCGTTTATTTCCTTTAAATAATCAAATTCATAACTACCAATAGAGTTTAACTTTTTACGCTTTGTTAAAAATGACTTTAAATGGCATAACAACTCATCTGAATATAACGTAAGTCCAGGGAGACGTACTCCATTTTTCATTAACTTTCTCCCAAGTTCTAGAATTTTCGGTATTTCAATTCCAAGTAATCTAGTTTGTTCAGATTGAAAAACCTGTTCTGGAGCTCCATCATTAACTAATTTTCCGTCATTAAATACTAAAATTCTATCAACATAATTTACCGCTAAATCTGTCCTGTGTTCTATAAGAATAATGGTCATGTTATACTTTTCATTTAGCACCTTCAGTACTTCGAAGATTTTTTCAGCTCCCAAAGGATCAAGAAAACTAGTTGGTTCATCCATTACAATTATTTCAGGATGCATCGCTAAAACCGATGCAATAGTAAGTCTTTGCTTTTGACCTCCACTTAATTCATGTGTCGCCCTTTCTTTTAGATGATTTATCCCAGTTATGTTTAAAGCCCAGTCAATCTCTTTTATCATATTATCTTTAGAGTATCCAAGATTTTCAAGCCCAAATGCAATATCTTTCTCAACTGTAAGTGCAAAAATTTGATTATCTGGGTTTTGAAAAATTAATCCAACGCTTTGAGCTAATTTCGCGATTGAACTATTTATTGAAGAAGTTCCATTTATAATCACTTCTCCTTCAAAAACACCACTATAAAAATGAGGAATTAACCCGTTTAGAGTTCTGCAAAAAGTAGTTTTTCCACAGCCACTTGGCCCAGTGAGTAAAATGAACTCTCCCTTCTTCACATTTAAGTTAATATCTAGCAAAGCGGGGCGTTTTGCATTAGGATAAGTATAGCTTAGATCCTTTATTTCGATTATACTCACAGACCAATCACACTAATATTTCGTTAAATTGTGTTTACTTCTTTATTATAGTTACTTCTCCACTGCTTTAAACATATTATAAAACAACTATGCAGTCTCTTAGCACTCATCTGTGCCCGCGTGTACATTGATTAAATGTAGAACTAGTAAAAAGCGTATTCTGGCGTCTCTGCTGGCAAAGAATCTATCCCAGCATACGTGAAATGTATTTCCTTTGGGGAATAATTTACTATCAAATCTGTTTTTTCAATATTGTTTTTGTATGTAATCATAAACAAATGTAACTTAACTCTGCTGTCAAGAAAACCATGGCGATTCAACACTTTTTCGTAGGGGTGATTTTTAGTTATCAAGCAGGATACAGTGTTGATGTTTAACCCATCTAAATACTCCAATGTTTTTTTAACCAGATAATTTACGATATTATTCCTCTTAGGTGTAGCTAAAAGATCGACTATGTACCCAACGGGGTAGTTTCTTCTAATCCTATTTACTCCCACAACAATATAGCCGGATCCAGCCTCATCATTATAATAATTTATAGAATAGCTACCTGCCCTTTGATCCGAAAACCTCCATTGTAGGAATTTGCTGCTCTTATCTAGTATGAACTTGTAATGCGAATTTTCTTTCATTACTTTATTTAGTGTTGAAGATAGCTCATTGTCAACCATGTTAGTAGCAGAATTTTCCGAGTATTTTTCTTGTATTAACTTTTTAACCCCGTAATAGTTTTTTAGGATTTGATATCCAATCTTAATTAGGCTGGGTCTTTTGACTGGTAGGTGTTTTAAGTGTTTATTTATGTCTCTTATTCGAATCATATTAGCTATTCTGTACGGGAATTGTGAGTGTTCATAGTCCCTAGTATAAGATTGTATAAGGTACGGGTTACTGGTTACAAAGTATACTTTGTTGATTTTGTTTTTCTGTAGTTGAATTATGTTCTGTTTGACTAGTTTCTTGGAGATTCCACGGTTTCTGAAATGTTTATAAACGCCAAGATCTGCGGCATAGGCTCCCATTAACCATTTTTCCCCTATTTTCATTTTCGTTGGGAACTGACATGCAACGCCAACGATCTTGTCACCATGCAACGCGACAGAGGAAAGACTCATACTAAATGGGTTATCAAGATATTTCCATTTCCAGTGCTCCAATGGGGAGCAAGATAAATCGATTTTAGGCCATCCGTTGAAAGCTTCAACAAGTAGAGGGACTATGCTATGTTCATCCCCTGCTTCATAGCCTCTGTATGTGAATCCTGACAACCAATCATCTAATATGTAAAATATCAACAATAAAGGGTTAGTATTGACAGAGAATGAATAATGGTATGAACTTCTTTCGTTTATATACGTCCTTGAATAATTTTTACTACGGTTTTAAGAAATTCAGATACATCTCCCTTCGCGTTAATACCGGCTGCTGTTAAATGCCCATTTCCAGACCCCTCAAATTCCTGGGTCAATTCATTAGCAAGGTTTCCAAGATGGATTTCTGTAGCTTTACAGAAGATTTCTTTAGCTCTCATACTTGCCTTAAAACCCG
>JAEOTU010000335.1 GCA_016839665.1 Candidatus Hodarchaeota archaeon | reverse complement strand
CTTCCAAAGCCAGTCAATATAATGCTTTAATCAAAGTGTTTGTATAAGTAAAAAAATATATCACAAAAAGAAAATAGAATAATTAGGAGTAAATAACAATGAATTTTCCTACTAATCCAATGTATAGCGGTGGAAATCCGAATCAGATGCAACCCGTAACAGGTACGACTGGTCTAGCTCTGAAATTTGCTGATGGTATTGTAATTGTTGCAGATAGACGAGCTTCGATGGGAACTTTTATTGCTAGTAAACAAGCAAAAAAAGTGCACAAATTAAATGACTACACAGGTATAGGTATTGCTGGATTGGTTTCCGACGCGCAGACTTTGATCGATGTGATGAGATCTGAGCTCCGTCTTTACGAGTTAGAGAACAACTTTAGACCGAGTATCAAAGTAGCTGCAAGTCTTTTAGCAACGATTATCCATGGAGGATATCGAAGATATCAACCTTGGTGGGTGCAACTACTTGTTGGAGGCATCGATCATCGTGGATCACATGTTTATGTGCTTGATCCTAGTGGATCTTTGTCAGAAGAGGATTATATCGCGATTGGATCTGGAACTCTTCTAGCTTTGGGCGTTCTTGAATCATCTTGGAAACCTGAGATGACAAAAGCTAAGGCAAAGGATTTAGCAATTTCTGCATTGAAAACAGCGATTGGACGTGATGCAGCGACAGGAAATGGTATCGACGGATTAATCTTTAGCAAGAAAGAGGATGTTGCTGAAGAGATTAAGCTCGACTTGTGAGGTGCAAAAAAAATGTATGATTCTCGTGTACCTTACGATAAAAGTGCTGCTATTTGGTCACCTGACGGTGAACTGGTTCAGCTCTCTTATGCTCGAAAAGCTTCGGAGAGAGGAGCTGCTGCGGTTGGGATGATTTTAGATGAGAAAACTATTCTTTTGGCTGGTGAAACGCTGTTCGATCCTCTCGTTGTTCGCCCAGATAAAATCCAAGAGATAGATAAAAATCTTTTTGTTGTTGCCTCGGGCTTATCAACCGATTCAAACCTTCTAATTGGTCAAGCTCGTCTTGTTGCTCAGCAACATCGTCTAATTTATGGTGAGAAAATCTCTGTTCGTGCCCTAGCATCACGATTGGGTGATTTAATGGCTCGACACACTATAACTGGCGGTTTAAGACCCTTTGGTACAGCATTATTATTTGCTGGCTTTAGTCCTGTAGAGAAGAAATCTGAGCTCTTCTTTGTCGATAATGGTGGTTCTTTTTTTGCAGTAAATGCTTATGCGGCAGGAAGCGGTAACGAACGCGTGATCGACGCTCTTAGGAAAAAATATAAAGTTGGTCTTGATGTGGAGGCTGCAAAGGAATTAGTTCTGGAAATATTAACCTCTGCATTAGGAAAAAAAGAACCCCTAACAGAAAAAGAAGTAGAGGTTCATATCCTAGCGACAGAATAATTTTTTCTTTCACCTTCCTTTTTTTTTAAAGGAAAAGTTTTAGAGCACGATAGTATAGCATCGAATATTATTTATTTGCTATATGAACGATACGTTGGTGCAAGATGGGAACCCGTACCTTACGAATCCTAATAATTGCAGATTTACATAGCAATCTCCCGGCATACTATGCTGTCCACGATAAAATAAATGAGTTATATGGTAAGAATATAGATCATGTTATTTGTCTAGGAGATATCGTAGGATATGGTCCCTATCCGAATGAGATGTGTAAAATAATAGAGTCGATGGTTAGCGTCATCGGTAACCATGATATAGCGTGTGCAACAGGAAATGCTGATGGATTTAAGAAGTGGGCAGTGGAAGCGGTGCATTGGACTTTTGAACAATTGACAACGTATAATAAGACATTTCTATCCATTCTCGCAAAAAATGAATTTTTAGAAATCCGAGAACGTGGCGTTAAGTTATATTTAACTCATGCTTCACCACAAGACTATTTAGCAGACTATATATATCCAGAAGATTCCAAAGAAAGAAAAAATAAGCTTTTACAAATGATTGGGGAGAATCACGTCCTTGTTGTTGGACATACGCACATCCCCTTTATATACCAAGACAAGAATACCGGTAAGGTAATTTTTAATCCAGGTTCAGTTGGCCAACCCCGTGATAACGATCCTAGGGCCTCTGTAGGAATAGTTGAGATAGATACAGATTCTGCTCTACGCTTGGATTGGGTTCGTGTTAAATATGACATAAGAGAGGTTGCTCGAGAAATTCAACGAGTGGGGCTGCCTATCCGACTTGCAGAACGGTTATTTTTCGGACAATAAATCACCCAAAATCAAAAATTATTCTCTCAAATCTGTTTTTTTATTCGCATATTTCCGGTAAGAGAGCGTTCTATTTATGCAGCTTGCTAAACAGATTTCTTTATGGGCCGATATTTTGTTAGACATCTCAGCAAATGGTTTACAATTCACAAAAGACATTTATGATCGAGAGAGATTTCAAGAAGTTCAAGATATTGCCATGGCAATGTTGGCATTATCTACGAACAAAACCTTGGCGCAAATGGAGCCTCTAGCACCCATTTTCTCGCGCCCAAGTCCTTTGGTGGGTGGTGATGCAGCAGTCATAAATGACACCGGACATATTTTACTTATCCAACGATCTGATAACGCAAAATGGGCAATGCCAGGTGGTTTATTTAAGGTAGGCGAAACCCCTGCTGAAGGGGTTTTACGTGAAACTTATGAAGAAACAGGGGTATCTTGTCGTGTTGTTGCCCTAATTGGAGTATTTGACTCTAGATTGTGTGGTACAACCTATCCCCTGCAGATATACCAGTTTGTGTTCCTTTGTCATCCGTTGAATAACCAGCAAACCAGTGTACCAAAACATAAAAATGAATCACTAGACATTAACTGGTTTTCTGAGCAATCATTACCTAAAAACATTGATCCAGGACATATCTTACGGATACCCGAAGCATTTCGCGTTTGGCGTGGTGATAAGCGGGCATTTTACGATGAATATGACGGGTAAGTAATTTCCAAATATAAAAACTTCGAGATTAAAGATAATCTTCTTCTTCAATTGATGGTTTTAGCATCTCTAATTTAATTGACTTGCCAATTCTTAATGTATCAAAAAAAGTCATACTTCCTACATCGATTAACCCTACGATATTCACTGGAAAAGCAGCTTGTTTGTTTTTCAGAAAAATTATTAAGGTTTGACTTTGAGGCCAATATGCGACCTCGCCACGTTTCACCTCTCTTTTGGATGGGCTGGCCTGTTCTGGGCTAGCTCGACCAATTTTGAATGGGATGGCAACTTCTCCATCTCTTACTACTATCCGAGACTGGATAGGCTTTCTTAACTGGTATCGAATCAATGCTACAGTTTGTGGTGCCAGTTGACGCACTAATGTTGCCCGACCAATAGTCGTTTGTCCAATAATTGAAAATTCAACGATAAATTGATGAAACGACATTAAGACAATTTCCGCAATTTTCCTCTCAATTCATGTTTATCTTTTTATTTTATGTTTTTCTTATTATTTTAAGACTTTTTAAACCTTTTAGAGGGAAATAATTTCAAGTTCCGCAAACTATGAATTTAAATATGAAATATTTTTCTCTTTACTCAGAAAGTTCTCTATATACAAAGGAAGAAAGATGATAAAAATGAGTTCATTAGTTTTTTTCGGCCAAGCTATTGATACGTTCTTTTTAGGGATCATAGGTTTTTTTGCTTTAATTCTAATCTTAATTTACGTTCTTAGCGGAATAAGGATTATAAAAGAATGGGAGCGTGCACCCGTTTTACGACTTGGGCGCTATTTAGGGCTTAAAGGGCCAGGAGTTATCTGGATACTACCAGGTATCGATAAAATACCTCAGATCGTTACCACACGGATTCAAACATATTCTTTTCGCTCCGAACAGAGTTTAACAAGAGATAACGTCCCAGTATCGATTGATGCAGTTCTATTCTTCAGAGTAGTTGATGTTGAAAAGACGATCCTTGAGGTTGAGCAGTACCAGTCAGCAACTCAATGGGTGGCGCAAACTACATTGCGAGAAGTAACTGGACAAGCGGAACTAGACGAAGTACTTGCAGAAAGAGAGAAAATCGCTCATCATATGCAAGAATTAGTTGATCAGAAAACTGAAAACTGGGGGATCAAGATTATATCTGTCGAGATTCGTGATGTAGTTGTCCCAAATAGATTACAGGAAGCTATTTCTCGTCAAGCAGAAGCAGAACGAGAACGAAGAGCCAGAATTACCCTCTCACAAGCTGAAAAAGAAGCAGCAAAGG
>JAEOTU010000334.1 GCA_016839665.1 Candidatus Hodarchaeota archaeon | reverse complement strand
CTATTATATGTTTTTTCCAATCCAAAAATTAGTGAAGCGAATACGGATCCGTAAATTGCAGCCACTATCAAGGTTTTGCGTCCAAAACGATCTGCAACAAATCCTGCAGGAAGAATCATTAAAAGATCTCCCATTAGGACGATGAACCAGAAAGCCTTATCTACAGGAAGATCAAATTCACCGACGTTAGGAATGCTTATAATCCAAGAAATATCTAATAATGCACCTAATTGGGAAAAACTAGCTATTGAAATTCCAAGAATCGTGTATAGCAAAAGATGGCTAATCAAATATGCTCGTACTGATCGTCTTCCAATAATTTTCTCAAATTTTGTAGGCCATTGATCATTTTTCCACGGAACCCCCAAGTCAAAGGTTAAGAACAGAAAAATTATAGATAGAAGGAGTCCTAAAATCCCTATAAGTGTTAAAGCACTCACAAAACTATGACTCAATGGTTCCGTCTCAGGGAATCCAGAGGATAGTAATCCTCCTAAAACAATCATAGCTAACGCAATAACTATAAAAGCAAAGATTAGTACAGAGTAGGTTCGACCCCGATGCCACATATTTGTTAAACCCGCAAACAAGGTTCCACTGCTTGTTAATAAGATTCCAAAAAAGAAAGCAAAACTTGCCAAACTTACAATCAAGAATATGCTTTCATTAACAAGGTTAACAAATAATATTGCTGTAATAGAGCTTCCTACCATTCCCACTAATATTGAGAGTCTGAGGTACTCGGGATGTTTATCAAGTATTATGCCAGTCAAATATAGCATAAAAATGACTAAACAAAGAATGAAACCTAAAATTAAGATTCCAAATCCCTTAAAGGGGTTAGTTGGAGATGATTCTACATAAGATAATATATCAAATGAATAAATCAACAGTAAAAGAGAAGCTAGTAACCAAGAGAAAACATTCGGTATTATTATTGCTAAAATGGTTTTGATTTTCACTCTTATCACTTCTAAATCAGTGGAAACCTCATGTATCATATTAATACTAAATATTCGATATTTTCTGTTTGTCTATTATTAGTTTTTTTGGATTCATTGTTATCATGAATATGATTAATCAGTTGGATTACTGAGAACGGTTTTAGATGGAAGAAGAGGCCCAAAAACATCTTCCGCAATAGCTACCGCAGGTTCAAATGTCGTCATTTGGCCTATCCACTCTTTAATCTCCTCAGGAAAAGAAACACAAAATTTAGCTAAAAATGTTTCCAGACTGCTTTGTAGCTCAGGATCGATCTTGTTCGCAAAAATTGTCCCAATAAGTTCTTTTCCATTTGAACCAACTTTAGACTGGACAGTAAAAACTCTCCCATGACGAACGAGATCTAATACAGCATGTGTTTCATCTAAACTCTCGAAGAAAGAGCTAATAGCGGATAAGGCTCCAGCAACGAGAGTCAAGTCCTTTTCGGTTATCTTACTTTGATCTGGGCGATTGAAATCGTAATTGAACATACACATGCCGCTTGTTGTGACAAGAAGAAGGTAGATGTCAAGGGGTTCATATGAATCTGCAACAAAGAATAGAGGAAATAGACTAAGAACAGCGACGCCAATAAGAACATAACTGATAGTACCTGTATCTTCTAATGGAATGATGAACATACCAATAAGTAGACCTATAGCAACGCCTTGAAGCAAAAATATGAAATTTAATGCAGTATAGCGACCAACAGAGTCAAGGGGACTGAGGTCTGCGACTACAGCACTATCGAGAGACGGATGCATAGTACTAAAGGATGCACCAATTAAAAACGCTGAAAAATAGAATCCTATCAAGCTGTCAGTAAGTCCTACAATTAAGGCCGCAATAACAATACCATACACTCCAATCACAATCAAATTTTTTCTCCCAATGTTATCAGAAAGTAATCCCATTGGTATCACAAATAGAAGATCTCCCAAGAAGACCAAAATCCAGAACAGTTTTACTTGATCTATTTGGTACGTACCAAAAAATGGCAGGTCAATTAAAGAACTCTGAAAACGTAACTCCCCTATTTGAGCAATTGAAGTAAAAGCAACCCCAAGCATGAGATACACAAAAAAGTGAGATATTAAATAAGCCCTCACAGAGCTACGATTAATTATCTGACTCAAAGGAGTAGGAAATTCATCATTTGTCCATGGAATTACCGAATCAGAAATGAAGAAGAAGACTATCATAGCAAGAATTGCTAAAAAGCTGATTAAAAGCAGGGGGATATGAAAATTTAACTGAAAAAGTTCATCAATGATTATGATGCCAATTGAGATAATTGCACTTATAAATAACGCTGCAGCATAAAGTTGTCCCCTTTTCTTTACCTCTGAATGCCCAGAAAATAGTGCCCCAGAAGAAGTCGCTAATATTCCCAAGGAAACACCCATACCTGGCAATCCTAGCAAAAGAAACAACGCAAAATCAGCCCCAAGGATTGATAAAAAGAGAAAAAATCCGCTCAGCAATAATGATCCTATAATCAGGGGTTTGATCATCTGTGGTTTTCTATCAATGAAGAACCCTGTGCTGTACAACGAGACAGTAGCAAAACAAGCTGTAATAAATAGAATAAATACCCCTGGACTGAATAAATCCCTAGTTACAGATGTTTGAGGATTTGCGTTAAGCAGATCAAAAGAATATACAAGGAGAAAGAGCGCTGTAAGCAACCATACAACTGTGGTAGGAAGAATAATTGTGAAATCTTTCTTCAATTCCAATAAAATTCTACCCCTTGGGATAGTAAAATTACTCTAAAACGTTAATTAAAAAATACTTCCCATTTAATAACTAGACGTTTATATCTGATATGCTTTAATTTGATGAACCTTGAGAGTTCTAGACAACCAAAACTCATTTTTGCAAGTCGATTATTGTGGCAAGAGTAGCTTGACATATTTTTTTCATAAATGAAAAATCTATAGTATTTATTGTGTCTCCTCCAGTATGATAATATGGATTACGAAATTTAGCTGTATCCGTGAGCATTATCGCTGGAGAACCAACTTTCCAAAAAGGAGCATGATCACTATTAAGAAGTGTAGGCATATTTTGTTTGATTTCCTCATAAGATAGGGGAGTAGCAAATCGTAGGCAAGGAAGTTTAATTTCTTTGCGTTGACAATTCTGAAAAAATGATTTTGCAAGCCTCTCAGAAGTGTCATCACTAACCACTAATGCAAAATCTCCTATCATATTTTCCTCATCGATTTGATATTTTTCCATAGTTTCCAGTTTCATTGCTGGAGGAAGACTTTGTGAATGAGGTTTAGAGGATGTGAATCCAACCATTTCAAGATTTATGACTCCTTCAATATCTAATTTCTTTTCGATTACTCTCTTGGTAAAGGCATTACTACCTAATATAGCAAAACTTCCAATAGGATCATTCCTTCCTGTTTCACGATGTAATTGATTCCATTTTCTGAAAAAGTCGAGTTCTATCTCACTTAACTCCTGTTTCACAGAAGATTCAAATTGATTCCACTCATTTTCATCAAGAAATGGTTTTACTACCCCTGATGTTGATATCAAACTCTTAAATTGATCGTAACATTTTTTAATCGGCCAAGATACAAACCGATAAGATTCATCGTAAACACCATGTTTAACCCCCAGCGCCCGTACTTTTCTCTGGATAAAAGGAGAATACTCTTCAAGGTTAAAACTGACAAAAATTACGTTCTTGTTATAATCCAAACGTTTTAGAATACGTGCTATTTCTAACATTATAGCAACTGCACTTGCATTGTCATCTGCCCCTGGAGTAGAATAAACGGTGTCATAATGACTCGTAACCAACATTGAACGATCATATTTATTTTCTGGATGAAGGTAACCAATAATGTTGAAGAAAGGATGCTCAAATCCTTTAATCACAAACGGTTGCTTTTCAAACTCCAAACCAAATTGCTTAAAAGCTGTTCCTATATATTCACCTGTTTGAACGAGGGCTTTGTATGAGTCAAGAGGATGTCGAACTCCTTCTAGTGATAACATATGATCATACAATCGTTCTATACTTACCATTCCAAGAGCATGCTTTATTGTAGACATTCGATTTAACACCCTTCAATTACATTTGAATCAAAATCGATTATAGGTTTGAATCATTAAACTCACTCAAGTTTCAAAACGATTAAAATGATAAGTATTATGAACATTTTTCTCAGATTATTATTACAAACACCCATAAAACACCACCCAAAGTCAAAGATTTGAAACAAATGGTGAAAATTCAGTGAAAAAAGTACCAATCATGCTAATCAAGCTAGGTGGGAGTTTAATCACTCATAAAAAAGATACTCACCGTATAGATCGTTATTTAGATCAAATTGATCTATATTTATCTGGTAAAGGGTCACTAAGCGAATTAACGCAAAAAATTTCAGATTTAATGAATTATCAACGTTTGAATAAGATTTTTCAAACTTTATCTTTGTTTCTTACAAAAAATCCCCAAAGAAAGCTAATTCTTGTTCATGGGGCAGGATCAATTGGTCATTCTTTGGTCTTACACTTGCTTAAAAGTCATTCAGATCTTCAAAACGTTTATCCCATAATTAAACTAGCTGTAGCAACTCAGAATCAAATAATTGTATCAACAGCAATAAGACATGGAATCAACGCTGTCTCACTCCCCTCACACCCCCTTTTTACAGGTAATTTCACAGAAAAAGTTTCAACAGAAAGATGTGATGCGTCGAATTTAAGAATTTTTGAGCTCTTAATCACTGAAACCGATGCAATTCCAGTGTTCTTTGGAGATGTTGGTCATACTCCTAGCGGATGGAAAGTTTTCTCGGGTGATATTTACCCTAGTGCTCTGATAAGACGTCTTAGTATGACTTGTATCGATTCAGCAGTTTTTTTGACTAGTGTTGAAGGAAAACCCACAGGCATCTACACCAAGGATCCCAGTTTCGAGGATGCTAAATATATAGCACATATTGAAGTTGAAGCTAACAAGTTTACCAGTTACGACTCAGATGGTCAATTATTGACATTCAGCGGGGAGGAGATTGCTGGAAATTTTGATGTCACTGAAGCAATGAGCGGGAAACTTCGTAACCTCATTGACTTAGCGGATGGGTTCACGAGATGTTGGGTTGTTGGTTTGGAGGAATTCGCCAAGGCTCTTAATGGTGAAGACGTTGGTACTAGAATCCTTCCAAAGAACCCTCATCAAATGTGTGTAGCATTTTTAGGAACAGGAGACGCTTTTGGATCAGGTGGACGTAAAAATATCTCGATTTTGGCTGAAATCGGGACGCAAGGGGTTCTATTGGATTGTGGACCACACATTTTGTCAGCATTAAAACAATCTGGACGTAGTACAAATGATATCGATATGGTTTTAATAAGCCACTTTCACGGAGATCATTGTAGCGGTGTTCCATTTCTCCTTTTAGAAGCCAGTATTCTACAAAAACGTACAAAACCATTAATCATTGTTGGTCCTCCTAAGATTAAGGAAAACATTACTAGACTTTATTCTGCTTTATATGCAAATGTTTCAAAAGAAGAATTGCCTTTTTCTTGCGAATTTATTTCAATTCTTCCATCCAAGCGCCATGAGATCAATGGCATTATCATCAAAGCGTATAAAATGTCTCATACTCCTGAAGCACAGGCCTATCGAATAGATTCAAATGATATCTCTATAGCCTACTCAGGTGACACGGGATGGACAGAAAATTTGATTCCGTTAGTAAAGGATACTCAATTAGCAATATTGGAATGTAATTCTTTTGATACAGAACTTCAAATTCACCTGAATTTCCATCAGGTATCTCAGCTTCATTCTTTAACTGACCGATTAGCGCTGATTCATATTGGACCGGAGGTTTTAGATCGAATTCCACTATCAGAGGCAGTTAGTAATATATTTTTTCCATTGGAAGGTCAAGAAATAAAAATTTGACCAAATGATTATTCCCACTCCATTAAAACAATTAAAAAATCCCCCAAGGAATGGTATATTTCCTAAAATACCACTCATTCTGTCTGCTTAAGCGTATTCAAATACCATACAATGTTCTGTCTGGTTCCATCTTTGGTTGGAACAACTTTATACGATATTTTACCGTCCATACGCATTTGAGTTAGTACGAATGGTATCCGGTCAGCACAGTCTTGATTGAACATACTTACTCGTTCGATGATTTCAATTGTAGATGCCTCTACCAGGTCTTCTAAAACAACTCTAATCCACTTTTCTGTACCAGAAACATCTTCCTCTGAGTACAAACTAATTATCACCCATGTGAACATTTTGATACTATCTACACCCTCTTTTAAAAAGAATTTGATCTTGATTTCAACATTGAAAAATAATATTCTAAGCTGGGGATTATTGTTCTCACAATTTGATTATGAATAGAAATTATTCCAGAATAGATCGTCTCGGAATCTTTATTTAGTTACTTACTTAAGTTCCGTTGGATTATTTTCATCACCAGAAGGAAAAGCTTTTGACATAGTGTTATTTGTAAACCTTTAATCATAATAATCTTAGTTATCAAATTAGAACACCCCGATAATTTGGAGATAGTAGTTTGTCGCAGGAAGTCAAACACATCTTGAAGCTGTTACTACTTGGTGATGGCGCTGTTGGAAAGACCTCGTTGATCTTACGCTTCATTGAAAATAAGTTCAAAGAGGATTATTCAATGAGCTTGGGAGTTGACTTTTTAACCAAGACTGTAAGGTTTGTTGATGATCAAAATGTGACTAGGAATGTAGCATTGCAGGTTTGGGATATTGCTGGACAGGCACGACAGGTTTCATACTCTCATCTTTATTTAAAGGGCGCACTTGGGGCTTTTTATGTGTTCGATCTCACACGGCGAGAAACGCTACTTCTGATGCAAGAAAGATGGCAAGCACAAGTATTAAGAGTTTCTCCAAGATCTTTATCGCTTCTAATCGGAAATAAAGCAGATTTACTAAATGAGCGAGCTTTAACGAAAGATGAGATTACTAGGATCTCACAAGCTATGCACGCCATTGATTATATTGATACATCAGCTAAGACTGGGCAGAATGTAAATGAAGCCTTTCAAACGCTTACAACCAGCATTTTAAAAGTCAAAGCGAAGAAATTCTTGTAAGGATTGGTTTAGAATGTCGTTAGAACAGTTTAAAGCAATTAAGGCTTTTTTTATTTTCGAAAAAGATACAGGAACAACATTATTCACACGATCCTTTGAAACACAAGAACAAGATACTAAAACACCAGATGCTCACCTGGTGGTGGCTTTTTTAGCAGCAATTTTCTCTTTTGCAAAATCATCGTCGTTAAGTGAACTTAGGGTTGTTGATATGACTGATTTACGTTTCTCATTCATTGAAAGAGGTGGACTAGTATTCGCTGCGTTAGCATCACCTCTCGTCAGCCCTTTGGATCTCCAGTTCAAATTAACTACCATTGGAAGCTTATTTTTAGAGGAATATGAAAGCAAAGTAAAAGAAATTCATTTTGTAGACACAGATGTTTTCGATTCGTTTTCAAATAAGGTTGATGAAGTTTTTACTGGAGAAACTCGTGAAATGATGACAAGCTCAAAGAATGCAGCACTTTTCTATCTAAAAAAATTAACCAAGGAAGACATTGGTGTGAGAGGAGCCATGATTGTTTCTTTCACTGGAGATATCCTTATAGAATACAGAATGGATTTGAAACGCATGGCTGGCGCGATACGTATATTGAACGTATCAACCTATATGAGGAATCTAAGGTACTTGGTTGTTTCTTCAGAAGCTACTAATTTAGTTGCGTATAAAATTAGTGAGGGCCTTTTACTTTATGTTGATGGAGATCCCACCTTTGGGTTAGAGAATCTTGTTGTCAAAGTCTCGGAAACTGTCAAACATGTAAAAGAAGTCATACCTCACTAAACAACACTAAGATCAAACGAAATTACATCTTATCTTCTAAGGCCACAAGAGAAATGGAGAGCGATAAAACTTTGTTTCATTTTCAGCAGGCCGAAAAAGGAGATCTTCCCTGTATTGAATCTATTATTCAAGAAGCATACGAATCCATTAATAAAATATTGTCAAGACCCCCAGGTGCATTAGAAAATACAGCAAACAAGATTTTACACTCATTCAGGAATAACCAACTATATGTGTTATACAATGAGGAGTATGGCCTCATTGGGACTTTTTCTTTAGCTCTTACAGAAAGAAAAACCGTAAAAATGTTTCATTTTGCTATCAAATCCCAATTTCAAGAACAGGGAGTAGGAAGTTGGGTTGTTGAGGAAGTTATAAAAATGATCAAACAGCAAATGCCTGATGTAAGTGGGATTGAGCTTGAGATTTACTCTAAGATCCCTAGTCATTTAAATTTCTATAAAAAATTTGGATTTATTCAAATTGGAAGAAAAGAGATTCGAGGCGAGAAGATTTTAATTCTTAAGAGGCAATTATGATCATTAAAACAGAACCTATCTTTTTTCAAATCCAACTTAAATGAATTAGATAATTGAGTAATTTCAATAATTCTCCAAAATGAATTAACATTATTATACTCAGATTGAATGAATCATTTGAGAAACAATATATCAAACTAGAGTGACTTTCCATGGAACTAAAACAGTTAGAAAGCATAAAAATCCTCCAAAAAGAACTTTCCGAGATAATTGGAGTCAGTGGTTATGAAACGCCAGTTGTAAAATACATTCAAAGCCAATTAGAGAATTTAGAAGTAGATAAAATGTGGGTAGACCCCCTTGGATCCCTTTTAGTGGTTATCAAAGGTCGCGAAGGCAAAAATCGGATCATGCTTGATGCTCATACAGATGAAATCGGATTTATGGTTAGTTATGTGGAACCTAAAGGAGGTTTTCTTCGGTTTGTGCCAATAGGCGGATGGGATACACGAATTCTTCTCGGTCAAGCCGTCAAAATTCTTGCAGATGATGGGAAAGAATATCACGGCATCATTGGCTCGAAACCCCCTCATCTTACAACTGAAAGCGAAAGAAAAAGCGTTGTTAAGATAAGTGACATGTACATTGATACTGGGATGTCTAGTGATGAGGTACAGGCTTGTGGAATTAATATTGGCTCTATTGGTACCCTTTATGATCCTTTTATTGAATTTCCTGGAACAATGGTTAGAGGAAAAGCATTTGATGATAGAACTGGTATTAATGTTTTAATTCACATCATAAAGGAATTTACAGCCAATCCTCCTTCTGATACTCTAATGTTCAGTTTTTCTTCTCAAGAAGAAGTTGGTGGTCGTGGTGCAGCACCAGCTGCATTTAGTTTGGATCCAACGATGGCTTTGGCACTTGAAAATACCACTGCAGCAGATGTTCCCTCAGTTAAAGATTCAGAATGTCCTGCGTATATTGGTAAAGGACCCGCTATTTCTGTTGCTGATAGGAGTATGCTAGCTCATCCTTTAGTGAATCGCAGACTTATAGAAAATGCAGAATACGAGAAAATTCCCTATCACGTAAAAAAACCTATTTTTGGTGGTACAAATGCTGGGAGAATTCATCAAATGCGAGGGGGTATTCCATCTTCAGTGGTTTCGGTGCCATGTCGTTATATTCACTCCCCCACATCCCTTCTGTCGCTAGAAGATATTTTTCACACTATAAGATTGATTTCAGCGTTCATTCGTAATCCAGCAAAAGTAAGCATTGCTTTGTAGAAAATTATCCTCTCCCTAAAGTCCTAATATTAGAAGAGAATAAATACCCTTATATGTTGGATTTTGAAGTAATGGCTAGATTAACATATTTATTTGGGAGCAACCTTTATGTCTAAGGATTCCGTGTTAGATGATCTCAAGAACCTCAAATCGAAGAATAATGACCTTAAGTGGACAGCAATAAATAACTTGAGTAAATATCTTCAATCTAATCCAACTGACTTTCGCTCTCGAATGATTATTAAATCACTCATTCCCTTCACGAAGGATCCTGATGATAATATTAGGGAAAACGTTTTAACAACCTTATTTGAAACTATTTCGGAACAAGAATCATTAGAACCATATATCTTTTCTGCTCTATCAGATAAAAGCTCAGGAATTCGCTCTTTGGCTCTCGAATGGCTTAGTAACCAAAACCATCGTGCTCTCAAGG
>JAEOTU010000333.1 GCA_016839665.1 Candidatus Hodarchaeota archaeon | reverse complement strand
GGAGATACAAAACTGGTGAAACGAAAGAGTTTAACTCAGGGACGTCTCCAGATCTCACGGATTTGCATCATTTAAGTATATCTGATATGAGTAGGGTCAACAACCCAAATTCTAGAGAATTCGTTGTCACAAGTGCTGACGATAGTACAATTAGAGCCTATAATATTGAAACTGGTGCATTGATACCAAATACGGGTGGTCTTCAAGATATTCTTCGGTTTGTTAATCAATATTTAACTAGTACAAATAGAGTTCCAACAACCGCTTTTGGTGATCTTTATCAGTGGGGTGATGACTTTGATGAGCTAATTATCTTTCCCTGGTTTAAGGGTTCTTTCATAAAACCAACCACTTATGATGCATCTCTCTTACCAAAAATTTATTATTTACAGTCCCCTACTATTCCAGAACCATGGGAATATTATGCACCATCTCCGTACTTTACCGTTTTAAGTGATATAGATAATCAGATGTTCAATTTTCTAGCGGATTCGACTACTTATCCCTCAGCTACTATAGCAGACATTGATAATGATACTTTACAGGATATTGTTATATCTAATGGAAGACTAGCCCTCTTATGGAATATTGGTAATAGCACCAGTCCAAGTTTTAAGTTTGATTTCAATTATTTTAAAGAACTTAATGAACGTGCCCCTTCAAATCCCATCTTTTCGCCAAATGCATGGGATTATGATCAAGATGGCGATTATGATATTACATACTCATACGGCCGTGGATCTGGGGATTTACGTTACGGGATGGACTTCTTTGAAAACCTGGGAACCTCAACGAACCCTCAATGGGTTAGGAACGCTTATGTCATGAAAAATCCAACGACTGATGGATCTTTAAGGTTCAATAATTATACTGCTGGTGTTGTTATTCCTTCAAATTCAACTGAGAAATCAGCAGAGTCTCTGTGGATTTGGAATGGTGTAACCACACCACAACACTTGAGAAATTTAGTCGCTGAAGTAGATCAACAAACGGCCTTTATTATTGGAACAAACCCTGAGCTATTGAAATTAGAAGTTAATCTAAGACAATCACCTCCTGATGCAATCAATTTCGGCTATTCAATCCTGAAATCATGGACAAACACAGAAGAGTTAAAGGATTGGACGTTAACTCTCACTACCGCCCTGAATTTAGATGGGGATAATAATAGTGAGATTATTGTAAGTGATTTTGACAATAATCTCATTGTATTCGAACATCTCGCTGAAAACACCTATAAAAGAGCGTGGAAGTCCCAAGACTTAAATCATACTGAAGAAACCACTTATTCTCCCTATAAATTTCAGGATTTGGAAGGAGTATCTGGGGATTTTAAGAAAACAATTTTTGATCATGGAAATTTACTTGTTAGTGGTTTTGATTATGATGATGATGGAAATGAAGAGTTTATTTTGACTGCTGCATTGAGTCTTTATGTTTTTGAAGCAACTGGATTTAACGATGAGTTTAAGTTAATTTTTGAGAAAGACC
This sequence comes from Candidatus Hodarchaeota archaeon, assembly GCA_016839665.1. Next base: position 14,556 of record JAEOTU010000333.1, on the reverse strand, counting down.
ATCAAGAATTCTTTAATGATTCTTCAATTACCCAATTTTCAGCCATAACACTGACTCCAGATTTTGATGGAAGAGGCCCGATGATCGCCTTTGCAGCACAAAATGTACTTTTCCTAATAAGATTTGATCCTCAGCTTGGCTGGCTAGAAAGTTTTCAACCTATCTCTGGATTAGGATTTTATGATATTCCGGGAAATCCGTTCGACTATCCAGATTTAGATATTGGAGCTTTACTATTTGCTGATTTAAATCAAAATGGTAACACTGAATTGTGGATTGGAGGGCGGAATTCGAGTGGTAATGTAGATACGGGTTTCCTTTTAGCCTTAGATTCAAATTATGGAAATATCCAGAAAATCTATGACTTCCCAACTATAAATTCTACTGTGATTAATGATCTTGAGACAACAGATGCTAACTACGACGGAAAATTGGAATTAATCATCGCTCATGGTCATGGTTTAGATATTTGGGAAGTCGATAAAGATCCAAATGATTTTTCGTTTACATTAATGAGCTATGTCTCATCAGATCCAATCTACGGTCAAGAAAAAGTAATTTCCCCAGTTTTTAATACTTATCAGTCCTCTAATGGTCTTGCCCCAAGATCACACGAATTAGTTCAGCTCCAAGGAGGAAACAATTACTTCTCAATCTATGGTGTTGAAGAGGATAATCACGATCCTTACAATCATGAAGATATTGGAGTTGTTTTGCAGAATACCACTTATGGTGACGGTAGGCTTTTCTATTCGATTACATCAGACCCAAGAAGTTTAATGACAATAAAAGATCCAAACTATCAAATAAGTCGTGATAGGGGAGAACTTAAAGACCATGGTGGACTTTTATACAATGGTCATGAATACAAATTAATTGATAGCTTTAAGAATTGGGCTGACGCGAAAGCTGATTGTGAGGCACAAGGGGGGCATCTGGTCACGTTTAGTACTATGGAAGAGAATACTTTTGTTCAAAATGCTTTTGGTTCATTCCCATCCTTTGCCTGGATTGGATTGACTGATGAAGTGACTGAAGACACCTGGCTATGGGTGACAGGTGAGTCCGATACATTAGCTAATTGGATTGTTGCACCAAGTACTGGCGATTATGCGGGAATGCAGTCATCAGATGGGCAATGGGGTGATTTTGATGGCACACAATTTTTCAGGTATATTTGTGAATGGGATGACCTTTCATATGAGCCTCGTGATGATAGTATTCTTATCACAGAGGTCTATTATGAAAATGATCTTGATCCAGGTAACACTACCTACCAATGGGTTGAACTATACAATCCAAATTGGTATGATGTCTCCTTAGTGGGTTGGGAATTAAATACATCCATCCAAAGTGTGTCTTTATGGGGGATTATTCCTGCATATGACTATTTTCTAATTGCTTCTAATCAATCAGTTTTTGACAGTAATTATCCAAGTGCACCAACTCCCTTCATCCCAGTCACTGCTTTACAGCTCGGTACTGTTGATGGATTACAACTAGTGAATAGTTTGTCGGGTGTTGAAGATTCCCTTTCTTGGGGGAATGGAATTTATTGGCCATTAGAAGCTAATGGTACTTCTCTTGTACGAAATCAAACAATTGGATATATGGAAAGTATTTATCCGTTAAATGATGGTCTTTTTAGTGATTGGCTAAATACATCGATAACAGTTCTCCCAGGAGAAGGAAATTATACTTCAGCTCCTTTGGGGTATGAGTTACGGCCTGCAATCACTCAAGGCGAATCTGGTATTGTTACTGTAGCGTGGATAGCAGGCTATGTATCCCCAAATGATATTTATGGTCGAACGGTGAATATCCAACAGTTTGATTCGACTGGTACTCCCCTTGCACCGTATTATGAAGTAGATTCACTCAAAAATACAAACGGTTCGACCTCGTCAGATAATTATTATGTAATCTACAAAGATGTTGCCATTGAAGAAATTGGAGATTCACTCATTGTTGCGTATGTTTTGGATGATATCCAAAAAGGTTCCCCAAGTTATACTGGTTTCTCAGGAAATCTCTCTATAAATGTAATCAATACCACCGATTGGACTATCACAGATATATCAGCTCCAAGTGCCATAGATACAAATTATACTTTGTCATCTATTGATTTACTTGAAATTGACGGACAAATTGGGGTTGTATTCTCTGGTTATTCTAGGAACTCTCTTGGAACCATCAATGACGAAATCTATTTCACCCTGTTGAATAGTACTTATCATAATCAAGGATTTTCAAAGATATTATCTGGAACAGGTAATTATCAATTTGTTTCGGCCACTAATATGGCTAATGATCCCAATAGTATCTTTGCAACCTGTGAACATGTAACTGGGTCAATGTCAGAGGTCGTTTCAGTCTTTAGCAGTGATAATGGTAACAGTTGGTCTCAACAATATGCCTTATTTAGTGACGATCCAAATTTAGAGGTTTATAATGCTTATGGGTCATTAAGAACCAAAGGAGCAAATGCTAGTGTTTCTAATCGACAGATGTTTAGACCTCGTGTTACCATGGACAATACTGGTGGAATTTACTATCAATTTGTAACCCGATTCTTGATAGAAAATGATTCAGATCCGAATTATTCGGGGAATTTGGTCGATTTTTACGGCAATTCTTCCCACTTGGTAACCCAACAGTGGATAGGACAGTTAAAACAGGGAGGATGGTTCGAATACACTGATATTTTCAATGTAAGAGATATTGCAATTGGCGATACTGATAATGATCTTCGTTTAGAGCTATTTATTTCACATGATTCACGTGTTTCTTTACTTGAAATTAATCAGAAGTCAGATGGGACATATAGCTACCTCCAAAAATGGCAATACCAACCTCCATTATTTATTTCACTTCATCCTGAGCAAGTTAATAGCACCTTTGCTAAATATATCACACCTGCAGAAGCTAAGCCTAGAGAAACAGGAGCAGTGTCGATTCAGGATACCAATGGTAATGGTTGGCCTGAGCTTATTTTCTCTGTTAGAGGAGGAGATATCTTCATTTTTGAGGTTGTTGATAATGAACAGCCAATAAATGATCTTTATGCTATCACTGAAGAAAGTTTGTATAGTAATGCTTCATATTCTTTGTATAATACTAGTTTATTGATTACCGAGGTACTTTGTGATCATTCAGACTCATCTGATGTCAAATGGGTAGAGATTTACAATCCGACTAATTCTCCAGTTTCCCTTGCGGGTTGGCAACTCTCTGATTTTTACACTTCTGAAAATAACTTCTATTTAAGTGGTACAATAAATGCTGGTGGATATTTCCTAGTAGCTCGGAATATTACTTCGTTTCAAGCATCATACCCAGGAGCCCCTACGCCCAATTTGGAGTGGATTTCTAGTGATAACCTTTCTATGATTCCTGCGGGAAACACCTTAAAATTGATAGATAGTAATTCGGTAATTATTGACTCTGTATCTTGGGGTTTGGAAGTACCAGACCAATTGTTAATAGCTACGAATGCATCACTAAGAAGATTAACTCTTATAGATACTGATTCCCACCTTGATTGGGAGAATACTGGAAGTGTAGGAACTCCAGGGACCGATTCTTACTATAATCAGCCATCTAAGACAATAGACAACCTTCTTGTTGATGTCAATAAAGATGGTGAATTGGATCTTATTCTTGCTGATGGAAAATATGGAAATGGACTGGTTGCTTGGAACTTGCATCATGATTCCTTATTATGGCGTTATCCAGTCGCAGGGTCAATTGGAAAAATCTATTTCCTGAACAATTCCTTGGGTGAAATCATTATAGGAGTTACTTCCAAAGGTGTATTTGGGGTAAGTCTAAATGGAACTCAACGCTATTGGATAACAGGGGCCTCATTAGATCCAAGAAATAATCACGCTTTCGCTGATATCAACAACGATGCGACTTCAGACCTTATTATCGCAACAACAACCAAAATATTTGCCATTAAGCCAGTATCTGGTGAAATGATATGGAATGATGTAAAGCCAGATCTTAATTCGACTGAATATTTTGATCTTGCAGTAGGCAAAATTGGAAACACATCAAGAATCTCTGTCTGCTCAAGCGATTTCTCCACTTATAAAAAGGTAAATATCTTGAGAGGTAATGGTTCTATTTTAAAATCTTTCAATTTAACACACTTAACGAAGTTCGATATAAGATCACAATCTTTACTCGGTGATTTCGATGGTGACCTTCAGTTAGATTTTGCTATTGCAATTTTTGATAATTATGGAGCTAGTAACCATTTAGAAGTTTATAATCTGAATACCTTGGATCTACTATTAAATCAAACAATACCGACTGTAGGATCAATAGATTTGAGTTGTTTTGAGATATATTCAAAAGATGCGAATAATGATTTCTTAGAGGATATAATCTTATCAATTCCAAGCTTTGAAACTTCAACTTCTCTCTTTCCTTCAAATGGATATTCTAGTGGAATTTTTGTGGTTGATGTTACCAGTGCTTCTATAATTTGGCAGAGATACTTCAAAGATAGCATGGTTAAGTTTGAAATTGTACCTTACGACGAGGAGGAAGTTATATTAACTTATACATCAAATTCAGGGTTGTTTGCTGTATCTACAAGCGGAGCTGATGTACTTTGGGCTGTTCAAGAATATTCTGGGCTAACTGTTGTAGCAGACATTGCAAATGATTTTTCCACCAAACAAACATACATTGCTGTGTCCTATCCAAATGGAAACGGCCCCGTTTCAAGAGTTGTAGGAATGTTAACAGAAGCAACCAATACAATTACTTCCCAAACTTATACCGTCAAAACAAAAACAGAGATTCTATATTCCGAACAGACACAAACTTCGTTCGCTTTCCCAGTTACCGTGACAAATGATGGAGCAGAAAAACTCTTTATTGCCTTTACTAATGGAACACTGATTTTAAGGAGCTTTGATCACGGAGAAATTTGGCGAAGTTCGATCAGTACTTTTTCAACAATAACCGCTTGTGGTTTAGAAATTGAACCAGGAAAATATGGCCTTGCTTTCAAAGCTGATACTAGTGATCTTTATATTCTAGAAGGAGCAAGCACAGACATTTGGGCTAAGATTTCCTCAAGTGGTTCTAATGTGACGTCATTATCTTTAGATGGAAGCTCTGATGTATTATTGTCCCAAGCTATTTCAAACATTAGTGGTACAATTACTATTTTCGATCCAATTTCTAAATCCTATATCTGGTCTCATACAAACACAGCTTACTATACCTCCTTGAGCGTAGTAAGTCTAGATGTTTCAAACCTTGGAATAGACACCCATATTGTTGCTCTAGATTTGAACGGAATAGCTGAATTGATTGAACTACCTTCAACCAATATCCCTGGAGGAGCCTTCCCTGCTCCAACTGTGGGAACAAAATGGATCTCGATTAAAACAATTGAAAATAGGGATCAGTTAACAGAAGTGTATCTACTTTCTGACGGGGGACAGCTAGCTCGATATAGCTGGCTTTCAAGCGGTGAGATTACTACTGGCTCTTCGTTAATGAGCGACCCACATCAAATTGTATCTTGGGATGTAGTTGATCAAGGTTCTTACAATGATATTCTATTGGTAACTCATAATAATGGCTCAAGGATCTTAAGAGATAATGGCAGCCTAATGACCGTTGTTAAAGAGTTTACAAACTACTATATTGATTCTTATGATCATTATTTCGCTAATACCGATAATACTGGTACTAGTGAACTAGTCATGGTTGTTGGTAACTCGCTAGTAATCTTTACATCCGAAGGAGATGTTATTGAATCACATTCTTTCCCTGAGAATATAATTAAAGGAAAAAAATGGTTTGTGGATTCAACAAGAAAACCTGCTTTTATAGGAATTTTAAGTAAAGGAATGATTGCAGTTGCAGACCCGTCTGGAAGAATTATAGGGACTCAATACGGAGCAGCGGCAATCGCGGAATTTCGAGATCATTCACCTATGAACCAGCAACAAGATGAGTCAGAGAGTTCGACACATACTTCACCAAGAACGGAGGTTGTTGACCCTCTTGTCCAGATATTTCTAGTTTCATTAGTTAATCTCTCGTTGATCTTCATTATTAAGCGGAAAAAACAACTTTTCCGTTCTACAAGGAGGTTATAACCATGCGTCACATCAGAAACACCATTAATATACTTCCTATGAGTAAGATACCACGATTTAGGAGTATTGTTTTTTCAGCAATTATGATAATTATCATACTTGTGAACGTTGGTAGCGTTGCAGCACGTAAAGCTGATGCTCTCCCTAACCAACCACCGACATTTGATAAAACATATCGCGGTTGGGATCTTCCAAGGAAAATCGCGATCTTTTATGATTCAAATCATTCAATCTTAACAGCAACAGCGTTTAATGTCCTTGCATCAGCAAGCATGGTCTATCATAACACCTACATCTTTACTATTAAAGACTGGGATGACCTTAGATCCTTAATACTTGATGCAGACTATTGGATAAAACTCTACTTCATTAATGGTAAGATAGATGGTGTTTATTTAGGTGATCAAATAATAGAATGGGGAGAGATCGCGAGAATTCTGAGTTCCAATCCATCATCATACCATGTCTTTGGTTCTGGCTCAACTAATCAACTACGAACCTATGTTCCAGTAAATCAAACGAATATCCGTATTGAAGGAAGTCCAGTTCTTGGTGCAGAACAGTCTTACTTCTACAATCTCTGGGAAATAGGTGATATCCTTGCTGGAGATCCTGGCCTTGGATACCAGAAAGTGGGCGAAGACTTCAGAATGTTGGGAGTCAAATATTTTGCTGAAAATTGTAACCGTTTGTTGAATGGAATAATAGAACCTAGCCGTGCAATTAATCCGTTAGGAGAGGAGGATGTCCAAGCTAGAATCCAAGCTTGGGAAGAAAAGCAAGAGAATTGGTCTGACGCATATCAAGTTATGCCTGATAAGTCAATCAGACGATTTGATACAGAATCGATTCCTGCTCCTAATACCAGGTTAAGAATAATCAATGCCAGTACTGTAGAAGAAGAGGAAGCAGAATTTAAAATATCTGATATTCCACTCTTCTCTGGAATGGATGGTGCAGCAGCAGGGGTGATCGATGCCATTTTAAGTGTATTAATTAAATTCGGGGGAAGTGCATTGGGATTAGATCCAGAGACAGCAATTGGGATATGTAATACTATCAAGGATATTGCTACTATGTTCGCTAATCGTGACGAAGGAGAAGGAGACGTCAAGGGCACCATCAAAAGTCTCATTAAATTGATTACTGACAATGCCCCTATATCGGAAAAAATTAAGCCATTTTTGCCTTTAATCGTAGATGCACTTTATTTAATTCGGGGCGAACCAAACGATATAACTGATTTTGCCGGGTCAGTCATAGAAACTGTCTTCACGGTTATTGGGGAATTTACGAAAAACACCACTGTCGGAAATTCTTCCATTATGACGACTATGATGAAAGTTCTGAAGGACACATTGCTCAATGGTGTGGACCTCGCTGAAGACATGATTGACGCGAAAAAAGAGGCGGAAGAAGAGGGTAAAAAGTTTAACGCATTGAATGTGGTCGTGACATTCGCCATTGACAAAGTTCTTAATGCCACCACATATAGCTGGTGGAGTGAAGTTCTCGGGGGAACGAATAGTACAATTTTGAAAGAAGTGGGGAAACTTATGGGATTTCTCGGGCCCCTTGTCAAAGCCTTTGCTACAGGTGATTTTGATGACTTAATGGATACCATCCCCGAGGTTGTTGAATATTTGTTCTCGAAAATGTCTAATCAGACATTAACAGAAAAAGAAGAAAGCGCTTGCGCGACAATTGGGCAATTTTATAGAGCAGCAATGACATTCTATGACTCTTTCAGTCTTGGGGGAAATGCATTAGAATATTGGACCACTGCTATTGACCTTGATGCCAATCTAGCAAACCAAAAAGTATTCTCCAAGCTTATTAACGCCGCCCTACCCATGCTAGATGTTACCGTTACAGCTGGCGACACACGGGCCTCTTCATTTGCGACCAGTCTAGTAAGTATTCTCGCTGATGCTTCAATAGCTCAAATGTCGGATAGAAACCTGCTGAAACAACTTATATCAAGTAGTATGAGTGCCAATAATCTTCCTACCACTTCACCAGAAGCAGAAACACTAATCGACGCCTTGGCATGGTTAGGAGCCATTTGGATACCAACCATGGTAGAACCTTTCGCTTCAGATATCAAGGGAGTAAGTAAACAATTCCTCAATTTTACTACAACCAATACCACTGTTTCAGCGTGGAAGGAAAAAGCCCTTTTTGTCGTTATTGAAACTATTTTTGGGATTATAGCACTCGGAAAATCTAATACCGCAGCCCAGCTGCTCTTAATAGATGATGCAAGTAAACTAAGAAACGCTGAAAGTCTGGCAGAAAGTGATCCTCAAGAACTTAAAGATATACAATTAAAAATGGTTTTGATCGCAAAAAATGCTGTTGTAGGCTTGTTTAACATTTGGGTTCTTGAAAAAACAAATAGCACTAAAGTAGTGAAAGCTGTTGAAGTATTAACAGATTTAGTATTGGCCGTAGCAGGGATACTCATTTCTGGTCAAGGGAATTCGATCACGGCGTTTTTACGTACAGTAGCCATGCAGGCTGGAACCCTTTTCTTTGATAAAGTTTTAGGTGTAAATGGTACCGCTACAATGCGTGTAATTCAAAGTCTTTTCACAGGGATAATCGGTAAAAACCTTCTTGGTGGAGAGGCAGTATTCAACGCAACACAGACGTCTCAGGACCTTCAAGATCTGATTGGAAGTGAGCTAGAAAAACGAGGTGTATCAGCTTCTGTTGTTACTCTGGCGAAAAAAGGGATTCATTATCTTTTCATGATTAAAGATCTCATCTCTGGAGGAATTGACTTTATCATGAAAGAATTCAAAACACTACTAGCGTCATTTCTTGCGGATTTAATTAGTGAATTTACTGGCAAAATTGCTGCAAAAATTTCAGGTAAACCACTGTTGGCGATTGCAGGTACAATTGGGCTACCTGGGGGAGATGTTATTGGTATTAAATTAACATATAATCTTTCGATTGGTTTAGGATTTGAATGGGACAATGAAGCTTTTAGGACTTGGATAGAAGACATAATCTTTACAGGAATAGACGATTTTAAACTTGATATACCAGAGTTCTTCAAGAAGATTCTAACATTTATAACGTTCGCACCTATATTCTCGGCTGAACTAGGTTGTGAAGCAGTAGATTCGGGAAAGGGAGGGATACTTTCCGCAGTACTTGCTCCTCTAGGTGTGGATCTCGAAGTATGGGGGTCAATTGGATTCTCAATTCAATTATTTGCGTTTTCAGCAGGCGGTTTCGATTCCGAGGGATTTATGAAACTTCTTGGGTGGCATTTTAGCATCGGTTTCAAAGTCAGTAAAACCATCACTCTCATAGAACTCATATTGTATGCCACAGGGGGAGGAGCAGCCGTTGCTGGCACAGCTACCAAAGCAATGCAATATATTGGTCTAGAGCTGCTCGATCTTACTTTGTGGTTATCCGCCTCTTTTGAAATTTACCAGAAAGCTGCTCATAATGGAGAACCAGCGCAAGGCTCTTTAACGTTGACACTTGGAATAGGGGCATTTATTTCTATCGGTTTGGATTTAGGGTTTGTTGGCGTTTCGTTTAAAATTGGATTAGATATATATTTGATATTCTTCCAAAATCTTGCTCCCGGTAACAATGATCCCTTTATGATAACACTAGATATTGTTTTTTGGGCAAAACTGGTCCTTACATTCCTTTTCTGGGATTTCGAGATTGGTTTTGAATTTAGACCACCAGGTTTCCCACTGGATCTCTCACCTGGCCGAGATGATCCGGACCTTGAAGAGAATGCGTTAGGGTTTGATTTCGATTTTGATGGATTGTCTGATGACATAGAATTTGGAAGCCCATCATTAAATCCTCGGAAAGATGATACTGATAGCGACTGGTTGAGTGATAAGTTTGAGTTGAAAGTTAGTAAGACGGATCCAGATAAATATGACACGGATGGAGATGGGTTGAGCGATTTCTTTGAGTGGTATGGCGGGAGTCCCAGAGCTGATCCAAATGTAGTGGATACTGATATGGATGGAATCTCAGATGGAGAAGAAGTCTTACTCTATAGGACTGACCCTAATTCACGCGATACAGATAACGACGGACTCACTGATTATTACGAGATCACTACTGATTGGAATATAACATCGGTCACTCCCTCAGTCACAGCAGTACAAATCGGAGATACAATTTATGATAATCACACAGATCCTTTGAATCCTGATACTGATGACGATGGCCTCTTAGATGGCCAGGAAGGAGCTTTTGGTCCGTGGTGGGGTAATCCAAACAACTACCCAAAAGGATCAGATGAACCGATGTTATTATTTAACGAAGGTTATACTCATCCCCTTGATAATGATACTGATGATGATTCTTATTATCAGTACTATGATGGCTCTATTGCTGGTACCTCTGAATCTAGAGTGTTTTTGCGTGACATGAGAGATGGCGTCGAAGTCAAGGGGATAGCAGCAACGGTTGTTGAAGTTGATCCTGACGGTTTTATTGAGCTAGTTTCTTCTCTCTTTCAAACAAATCCCTGTAACCCTGATAGCGATGGTGACACTGGTGCCAAATCAAGAGTGGCTACTGCTGGCTTTTTCTTAAATTCAGATGGATATGAGTTAAGTCAAGATCCTGCAAGCGATCCTCTAGACGCAGATACTGACAACGATGGATTAATTGATGGACTTGAAGGTACGCTTCTTCCTGAAAGGAATACGACAACAAGCTTTTCCAATCCGGACACAGATGGCGATTCTCTTCCTGATGGAATCGAACTAGCGCTAGGCACAAATCCAGGCGATCCTGACACAGACCATGACCTCGTATTAGACGGAGACGAATTTTTCGTATTTTTCACCAATCCTCGAATGCCTGATACTGATTATGATGGTGTGGAGGATTATTGGGAATTGTTCTTCAGTCATTCAAATCCTCACAGTGCGGATAGTGATGGAGATGGAATAAGGGATTACGAGGAAATTTATATTTATGGCAGTGATCCTGTAGATGAAGATTCGGACAATGACAACCTCAGAGATCGAGATGAAATATTCGAATATAATACAGATCCAATGAATCCCGACAGCGACGGAGATGGTATTCGAGATGGACCAGAGATTCTAATATATGAGACAGACCCAAATAACATCGACTCCGATTTTGATTCAATATTAAGTCCAGATGAAAATGGGGATCCAACCTTTTTATGGACTGATTATGACGAGATTATGTATGGTACGAATCCTAGATCAATAGACACCGATAACGATTCCATTATGGATACTTGGGAATTATATCTTGCCCAAGGAGATATCCCTAATTTTGCCAATATTCCATTAGACCCTCTTGATAATGACACAGACGATGATGGTCTTCGTGATGGTCAAGAACTCGTGATTAGTGAAGTTGAAATCTTAGTTTTCCCATTCATTGGTTATCAATCCATCCATCCTTTGCTTACTTCTCCAATAGATGCAGATAGCGATGATGATGAACTGGGAGACAAGTTTGAAGTTGACAACAATTTAAGGCCAGATCTTAATGATACTGATAACGATACACTTTCTGATTGGGACGAAATTTATACACATAAGACAGACCCAAGGAAAAATGATACTGATGGTGATGGTCTTTTAGATAAAGATGAAGTTACTGCTGTTAATGTGACGGGTGGTGGTGCTGGAATCAGTGAGTATAATCCTCGATACATGACTAATGCACTCGATCCTGACAGTGACAGTGATGGCTGGCCCGATGGTTTAGAAATTAATGCGACTGATGGTGATCCTAGATATAATCCGTACGATCCCGATACCAATAATAATGGTATTCTAGATGGATATGAAAGAGATTACGATCATGACCTTATCTCTGATGGTGACGAGTATTATACCTACAATTCATATGGAACTCAACATGGCGGATTTCTTGATTATAGGAATCCTGATTCAGACTTCGATGGTCTCATGGATGGCGATGAAATCCTTGTTTATGGTACACTGCCTTACTCCGCCGATTCGGATCGTAACGGCACCCATGGGACACCTGACGGTTATAGTGATCCTTTAGAGTTGTGGATTGGAACTGATCCCAATGTATATACACCAGAAGAAGAATTTTTAGCAGCAGTTCTCCGTCTTACCAGTCCTCTCCAAATGAAATCACCTCAACACAATGGAAACTATTCTGTAGGCCCAATATCCTTTGAGATGCTAAACCTAACGACTCTCTCGACGGTTTCAGGTGAGGTCTATTTCCGATATCGGGAGAAAAGCCAAGCAAATAATCAGACTCAGAACCAGACCGCTACTTGGAGTAAGAATTATACTTTAAAATACCAGGGATTTTCTCGTTGGACTCATGGAGAAATCTCTTTCAAGAAAGGTGAGTATGAGTTTCAAATATTTGGATTAGCTACTAATTATAGTTACCCGACTTCACCTGATAGAATTATCGGATCAGTCCTGTTAGATAATATGATTCTATTCCGTGTTGTAGAGGTTGAGATCGATTGGGGAACAATAATCTTAATCGGATTCGCTGGAGCGGTTGTTCTCGCTAGTGCAGCCTTTGTTGCAGCTATTTTAATTCGAAGGAGACGAGCGTTGGTCTAGGAGTGGTTATAGATGAAACTTAGGTTAACAGTTATTTTTACTCTCTTAGTTACTTTAGCCACATTTACAAGTGTTAACAATCTGACACTGCTTCCTCAATCCATTACCATAATTGATTCGATAGAAAACACATTCATAGCAAATGGTCAGAAAATTGATGTCGAAATTTTTCCCAATTCTGATGGTTTGAACCTCAATCTAAATGGAAAAGGTCAGTCACTTCATCTTGATTCTTTGGATTTCGTAGAAAATTTTATACCTCATCAAATGATAAAATCAATTTCAATCATTAATTCCCCTGCGGTCGTTATAGATGGCCTGAACCAACGTATTACTTTAACAGATAGTCCAAATTCAATAATTAGGAATAATCTAATTTCTGGGTTAACAGATTCCTCATACAACTATGCTATATTGGTTAATAACAGTCCAAATACGCAAATTTATAATAATGATATTTTGAACATCATTTCGACCTCAAACTCTGTTTCAGGGATTCATTTAATTGATTCACAAAATACAACGATCGATGGGAACACTGTTGAACAAGTTTCTTCTACTACCACCAGTTTCTTTTATCCACGAGACACCCACGGTATTCTAATCAATTCCAGTCCAGATTCAAAAATTCTAGATACTCATATCGAAAATCTGGATTCTAATGGTAATAATTATGGAATTTATGTCGAATCTTCCCCAAATATTAATATTAATGATTCTTCAATAGATGACGTCACCTCAAAGGCTTCTCAAGGTATTTATATTTTAGACAGTCAAGCTGCGGTAGTAAAAAGCAATACAATTTCTAATTTGAACTCTACAACACTAGCTTCGTTTGGTATCTTTCTGCAAGATAGTAATCACTCTTCAGTAATTCTCAACAATATTAATGTGATAGATACACCATCTTCACTTAATGGTGTGTATTTAGACCAGAGTAGCAGCTCAATTCTAGGAAACAATACTATCCAATCTCTTTCTTCCACTTCTTCAATCTTTACTCTTTTTGGTATACGTTTAGAAGCAAGTGAAGCATCAACAATTGAATGGAACAAAATTTTAAACTTAAATTCAACAAATTCCGAAGCAACAGCGATTTTCGCTGATAAAAGCAATAACCTGATTACTAGAAATAATACAATTACCAATGTAACATCTTCAGTAGGATTATACATTACTGAATGCAATAATGCAATCATCAGTTGGAATACTTTCACCAATGTTTCCAATTCGTTCTATATTGATGAAACAAGTAGTAACGTACAATACTCGCAAAACATCGCTGACGGGCAAATTGTAGCCCTACAAAGTTTTCTCAGACCTGCTGATCTCATTATTGAAGAAGGAGGTGTCGGTAATTCTATTTCTTGGTTGGCCTCAGACCCTCAAACGAAAAATTACACAATCTATAAAGAAGGTCTAATGATAAATAATGGTACGTGGATAAATGCTTCACCAATTATTTACCCAGTTAGTAGTAATCTTACAATAGGATTACATTCATATCAAATTGTTCTTACCGAGAAATCAGGATACAATATTACTGATGTTGTTAAGGTTACAGTTATCGAATCAGACTTACCTCAGTTAATAGAAAGCCCAGATGATCTTCTATATAGAGTGGGTGCTCTTAACAAGGAATTGTCGTGGACGCTGGTAGATTCATATCCCTCCCTTTATACCATTTATCGAAATGATACTGTAGTTATGTCTGATGCTTGGAAATCGGCTGTTCCTATCATTAGAGATGTAAGTGGTCTTCCTCTTGGTGTATATAACTATACTCTAGTAGCTGATGATACCTCAGGTAACACTGTAAAAGATTT
>JAEOTU010000332.1 GCA_016839665.1 Candidatus Hodarchaeota archaeon | reverse complement strand
TGACAGCCCGAGTTTGGTTTGGTAACGGGCCTGTAGGGTTTGTCTCTGATTCATTGATCTGAAGCTTAACGCTTTCATTTGTCTGGATTCGAATTTGATTTCCGTTCATTGTTTTAAGCTGAGTTCTGTTTCCAGCTGTTATATTGATTTTTTCTCCGTTACCTGCAGTTGTCCAAGACCCATTAAGGGTATTAACTGTAGTTAAAGTAGGGTTAGCTACTATAGGAACCAATAAGTTTATTCCAAGAAGGCTGATAGTAACTAAGAAAAAAATTAAACTAAGTTTTCTCATATTAATCACCAATTCATAAGATTAAGTAGTCATTTGAATTCAATAAACCTACATTTAAGATATTTGAGGAACACTTTTCGGAAGGCTCATTAATTGACAGAAACTATCTTTCAACTATTGAATGAGGAAAACCCACTGAAACTCAGGTTGAGTAATCTATAGGGTAATATTCCAATGATCAACTACGATGTTTTTCTACGTCTGTTTATTGCTTCGATCAAGAATTTGTTTTTTGCTAGATTAAGGTAATAACGATCGTCTTTGAGTTCTATCAAGTTGATCTTTTGGAATTTTTTAGTATGATAACGAATTGACTCTTTTGAAGACCCTATATAATCCGTTAACGCATTAAGATCCCAAGAATTCATTTGTTGGAATGCTTTTGCTACTCTATATCCTACCCCAGATATTAAAGCAAAATAAATTTCTAAAAAATCAGAATTTGGTTCATTTCTTAACAAAAAAACGATTTCATACTGACCAAAAATCTTTCTTCTAATTAACCTGAAATCCTCTAATACTTGTAAATGCCATCGAAGACTCGAAGTACCAATTTTTAATTCCCTTTTTAATTCACGAAAATGCATAAAATCTCGTTCTTCGAGTATATCAACAATCCTATTGCGGTATTGATTCTCAACGACATCATATTCATCTATTCTTCTTAGGATTGGGGGGAAGATGATTTGTCCAATTAATAAGAGGGGTGTGAGAAAGATTATCGAAAACAAATCACGATCTTTGGGAATTTCGGCATCTTTGGGGTGTATAACCCATTTGGTAATCATATAGGCTAATCCAACAAGTATAATGGACGCAGAGACAATTATTACTCCTGTTTGTACAGTTTCTTCCGAAATGTTAAACAATGATAGTAATGGGGGCTCGAGAGATTGTGTACTCTCCGAACTGGTCTGAGGTTGGGAAGTTTCAGAAAATTCGATTCCAGAGGTGATAGTGGATGTCAAAAATCGATTAAATAGAATGAATGATGAATTGTATTCATTAAGCGATAAAGGAACGGCAAGAACGTATCCTTCTTGTTTCATAAATCCTGTGATTGTCGTTTTACCGAAAGTAGTAACTTGGCTTTCAGCAATACTGTAGGAATCATCAACCGCGGAAGTTATACCAAGACTCCCTTGAACTTCTAAGGTTGAATTTTGTAATAACTGAAAAGGAGATTTTGTGAAAGTTTCATTCACGATTGTTAATGTTATGGTTCCCACATTATTACCTGTTGGCCATTCTTTTTGACCTGGACTCACATTTAAACCCAATAATGTGTGGAAAGAGGTTGGAAAACGCCATATCTGATGGGATATTATACAAAAAACTCCACCTTTTTGGATGAATTGTTCAATATCATCTACAAGTGTTTCATTGAACGGGGAACTGACCTGATTTAGAATCATTATTATTCGTGAGTAGGTGTTCAGATAGTTTTGATCGAAGAATATATCATTTAAGTCTTCAGAAGTCCTAATGTCAATTATATCACCAGTTGAATTCAGATTTTGTTGTAAAGCTGCTGCTAGAGTATTATCAGCTGTATTTTCCGTAATAAAGAGCGTGGATTCCTCTTGAATAGGGACACCTGATATTGATGTGGGATGTGATCCAATGAAGAAAAGGAGAAGAATAATTACAGCCATTAAGATTGATTTCTCTGATATTTGCTCAATTTTCAATTATTAACCTCGATGATCTCCTCTTCTGTATTCATTTGAGTTCTAATTTTATGCTTATTTTTGATTATTGGATCACTTTTTTGGAACGTATCAAAGATAATTTTAAAGAAACATAGAAAAGAAAAGATTCATCCATCAGACCTCAACTCGGGAACTGAACTTTTTTAATTACTAGAGAAAACGAAATCTTGCTTAATTTTGTGGAGATAATATATAATGAAGGCTGTTCTGTTATATGAATTTGGTAGTATCGATAATCTTCAGTACACTGATTTCCAAACACCCGAAATAACCCCTAATCAAGTTCTAGTCAAAATAAATGCAGTGGCTTTGAATCATCTTGATTTATTTGTTCGCAAGGGCATTCCTGGACTAAAGCTTGAAATACCTCACATATTGGGGAGTGATATCGCTGGCGAAATTATTGAAGTTGGTGCAAAAGTTTCAATTCCTAACATTCAGGTTAACCAGCGAGTTGTTGTTGATCCAGGAATATACTGTGGAGTCTGTGAGTTCTGTGTTCAAGGAAAACACTCACTTTGTACAACTTATGGGATTCTCGGCGAACATAAACGTGGAGGTTATGCTGAATATATTGCTATTCCTGCAGAGAATGCTATTCCAATTCCAGATACATCTTCACTTGAGCTGGTTCAGGCTGCTGCTGTACCTCTGACTTTTATGACTGCATATCATATGTTAGTAACTAGAGCAAAATTAAAAGTAGGTGAGGATGTCCTAATCACGGGTATAGGCGGAGGGGTAGCTCTAGCAGCTTTACAAATTGCTAAATTGTGTGGCGCACGAGTTTGTGTAACTTCTTCTTCAAATGAAAAATTAGTAAAAGCAAGAAAATTTGGAGCGGATTTCACAATAAACTATCAAGAGAACCCTGATTATCACAAAGAAGTATTTTCTTTGACTAATAAACGGGGAGTAGATGTGGTTGTGGATTCAGCAGGACAAGCCACATGGGAGAAAAATATGAGATCTTTACGAAAAGGAGGACGACTTGTAACCTGTGGTGCAACTACAGGACCAATTGCAAAGACCAATATCAATCTTTTATTTTGGAAACAATTGGATTTATTGGGATCTACAATGGCGAGCCGTCAAGAATTAAACGATGTGCTACGTCTTGTATGGAATAACCAGTTGAAACCCATTATCCACCAAGTATTACCTTTGTCACAAGTCCAGAAGGCTCATAAGATTTTAGAGGAAGGAAAACAATTTGGGAAAATAGTACTTCAACCTTAATAAAAGCATTCAAGGAGAAAACTCACATGAAATTATCTTTTGGAATACAAATTGAACCTCAACTCGGATTTGATTATGATACAGTAGAAAAAATTGCATTAAATGCTGAAAAAGTGGGTTATGACTCAATATGGTCTAGTGATCACTTTTTTTTAGACAATAAGTCAGAAGACAAAAATTGTATGGAAGCCTGGACATTAATCGCTGCTTTAGCTTCAAAAACAACAACCCTGCGTCTTGGAGCTTTAGTTACATGTAATTCATATAGGTATCCAGCTGTTCTCGCAAAAATTGCTGCAACTGTAGATATGATTTCTAATGGACGATTAGAGTTTGGTATTGGTGCGGGGTGGAAAGAAATCGAGTACAATGCGTATGGAATTCCATTTCCTTCAGTTAAAGATCGTATGGATCAATTAGAAGAATCCATCCAAATCATCAAAAAATTGTGGACTGAACCAAAAGTCTCTTTCGATGGAAAACACTACCAGATAAAGGATGCTTTTTCAGCTCCGAAACCTATTCAGCAGCTACCACCAATTTTTATAGGAGGATCTGGAAAAAAACGAATTCTAAGTATGGTGGCAAAGCATGCAGATTACTGTAATCTAACATGGTTTCATGACCCAGAGAAAATTCCAGATCTGTTAACTGCTTTGAAAAACCATTGTAACAAGATTTCTCGAGACTACGAAACTTTAGGAAAATCATATTTTGCTTCGGTAATGATTGCTGAAACAGAAGATGAGGTAGAGAAGTTATTAACTGAACGAGCAAAATCGAGAGGTAAAAGTTTGGAAGAATTTCGAAAGATGTTAGGTAAGGGGGTCTTCTTTGGAACTCCCGAAACAGTTCGAGAAAGATTTGAAAATCTGATTGATCTCGGGTTTAATTATTTTCAGATCATGTTCCCCTATCCAATGGATTATGATCAAAGTAATAAATTTGCTCAATTAGTTCTTCCAAAACTCAGACGATAGACCTCTTTCTATCGACCTACGAGCTTTCGGGGCTCTACAAGATATTCCTCAAGTCGTGCATATTCTAATCGTTCCTGAATTGACGCATTACGCTGAATTAAATCCTGCAAAATGGGTGTGTGATTACCCAATAATAGCATTTATAGGGTTGGGGATTGCTATACCTTAGTTTAAGAGCGAAATCCCTAGAGATCTCTGTATCACTATCCCAATGGGGTTCTATTCCATTTTTTAAACAATATTCAATTAGTTTAACGACCACCTGGGTTGCCAATCCTTTTCTTTGATATGCATCCAAAGTGTCAACCTGTATCTCGAGACTTTTCTCAAATGGTACTAATGAAGAAGCCATACTTATAGTTGTATCGTTCTTTTTAATGCAGAATCCTTTACCAGAAATGAGAAAACGCTCTGGATTTCCAAAGAACAATAGAATATAAGATCCAATTGATTCTTTCGTTTCATTCAGTACTTCAATGTCTACTTGCTTCATTTCATATCCTTCAGGAAGATCTTTTTTCAGTGTTTGTAGATATTCCAAAGTTAAAGAAGAAG
>JAEOTU010000042.1 GCA_016839665.1 Candidatus Hodarchaeota archaeon | reverse complement strand
TAAGACAAAAAAGAGTAAAAAACTAGATGTTAATTAACTATTATGATCAATTTTATCTTTCTTAATTTGGAACAAAAATTATCTAGTCTTATCTTTGTTAATAGATTTCATTTCTCCGAAATTAGAACAGTTAATAATTAGAATGATGGTTTTATCAATAATTTTTCTTAAGTATATCCTAATTTTTCGAGCTTTTCCATAAGCTGTTCTTTTTCACGCTCAGTAAAAGGTAATTTCCCCTTCACAGGTTCTGTAACCAACTCACGAAGAATGTATACAACAAATCTTGATACTGACGTAAAACCTGTTCCCTCAATACGTTTTTGAACCTTTTTATACAATATTTTTGGAATTGAAACTGTTGTATAATCACTTGGACTCATAAAACCACCAGTGAGTTGAACTTATTCTTACAAGCTTCTTTTGGGCTTCTACCTTTTGAAATCCTTTCCATTGATAAATAATTTTTCAAGCATTTTGTATAATAAATGACTCTATTTGAGTGTGATTATGACCATTATAGATGTTCTTTGCTTTGATTAAACCAAATAATAATTATGATTAGTATTTAATTTGATCCACTAATTGATTTCTCCTAATCGTCACTTTTTGACCGATGGGAGCTCATGCATATTTTTCATGAGATTACTATTTCATGGGTCACTCGAACATCCCAAAAGCTAAAATCAAAAATGAAATCCTGATTAACCAAAATACTGATTTGTGTGCTCTCCAAAAAGCAAATCGTTATCAATTCAAAAAAAATGCTATAAAATGTTGTTGGAACTGAAGATGAAACGAAAAGCGTTAATAACAGGGATAACAGGGCAAGATGGTTCCTATTTGGCGGAATATTTACTTTCCAAAGATTATGAAGTTCATGGTATTATTCGTAGAGCAAGTAATTTTAATACGCAAAGGATTAATCACATTTACCAAGACCCTCATGTGAAAGAAAGACGTCTTTTTCTACATTATGGTGATATTACTGATTTTGGAACCACATCTTCCTTGATACATCAATTAAAGCCTGATGAGATATATAACTTAGCTGCTCAGTCCCATGTAAAAGTTAGTTTCCATATGCCTGAATATACTGGCCAGGTAACTGGTTTAGGGGTCACTTGTATACTTGAGGCAATTCATAGGTCAGAATGTGACGCAAAATTCTATCAAGCTGCATCGTCAGAGATGTTCGGATCGGCACCCCCTCCACAGGGTGAAAATACACCGTTCCATCCCAGAAGTCCTTATGCAGTGGCTAAAATCTATGCGTACTGGATGACTGTAAATTATCGAGAATCTTACAATATGTTTTGTGCTAATGGGATATTATTTAATCATGAATCTGTACGAAGAGGAGCAACGTTTGTTACAAAGAAGATTACTTCAAGTATAGCCAAAATTCTTTCAAAAAAGCAAAAACATTTGTATCTAGGAAATTTAACGGCGAAGCGAGACTGGGGATTTGCTCCTGAATATGTTGAGGTAATGTGGGAGATGTTACAGCAAGATAAAGCAGAAGATTTTGTAATTGGAACAGGAGAATCCCATTCAGTAGAGGAATTTGTACAAAAAGCCTTTAACTATGTTGACTTAGACTGGCAAAACTATGTTAAAACGGATCTCCGATATCATCGTCCTGCTGAAGTAGACTGTCTCCAAGCAGATGTAAGAAAAGCTGCGAGAATTCTTGGATGGAAGCCAAGAGTGTCCCTTGATGAATTAATCAAAATTATGATTGATTGCGATTTAAAAAATATAGGACTTGAACCAATTGGTGAGGGAATGGAAATTTTACAACAAAAGAATTTTCCTTGGACAAAGAATGAACTTGCAAATGGGTAATTTAAATTGAGAAAGACTTCGATTCCGAAAGACACGTGTATTTATGTTGCTGGCCATACAGGTTTAGTTGGATCAGCAATAATTCGAGTATTAGAAAAAAAAGGATTTGAAAATATTGTAAAGGAAAGTAGTTCAAAATTAGATCTTCGAAATCCCAATGCTGTTCGTAAATGGTTTGCTTCGCAAAAGATTGAGTATGTCATTGATGCAGCTGCTAAGGCGGGAGGTATTATGGCGAATTTCACGCTCCCTGCAACATTTATTTATGATAACTTAATGATTCAAACAAATTTGATTCATTACGCTCATAAATCTGGTGTGAGGAAATTCCTATTTCTAGGAAGCTCCTGCATCTACCCAAGAATGTCACCTCAACCGATGAAAGAAGAATATTTCCTAAGTGGAAAATTAGAGAAAACTAACAAGGCCTATGCTGTCGCTAAAATCGCAGGAATTACTATGTGTCAAGCATATTGGAAGCAATTTGGATTCAAGGCCATTTCTCTTATGCCAACAAACCTATATGGACCAAATGATAATTTTGATTTAGAATCTTCCCATGTATTACCTGCGCTCATTAGAAAAACTCACGAAGCTAAAGTTCTTTCAAAACCTTCAGTAACAATTTGGGGTACAGGAGCCCCACGAAGAGAATTCCTCTTTGTCGATGATTTAGCAGATGCAGCTATCTTCCTGTTAGAAAATTATGAATCTCCCGAAATAATTAACGTTGGAACTGGAAAAGATATTTCTATTAAAGAATTAGCTTCTCTAATTAAAGAAATTGTAAATTATGAAGGAGATTTGCTATTTGATACTAGTAAACCAGATGGGACACCGAGAAAGCTTCTCAACATTGATAAGATCGTGCAATTAGGATGGAAACCAAAATACAGCCTGTATGACGGGATCGAAAGTACTTATAATTGGTTTAGAGAAAATTATTGAGTCTTTTTTCAAAACCACTTCGGCTGTGATGATCTGACTTCATATTAGAGAAGCCCGTAATAGCTCCGATTTTACGTGAAGAAATTGGATTGCAAACATTTTTTTTCTCCCTCACATCTGATATATCATTCTACGATCGGTGGGTTCACTACATGACTTAATTAATCAGCATTTTAATCGCTTAGAACGGATGAAAATGGCCAAAAATGTCGCTGTAATAGGCATGGGTTACGTAGGAATTCCCATTGCTGCACTATTAGCAGATACAGACCTATTTCAAGTCACGGGTATTCAAAGACGTTCTAAACGATCAGGATGGAAAATAGAATATTTAAACCAAGGAAAGTGTCCAATTAAAAATGAACCTGGACTCCCTGAATTGATAGACAGAGTTGTCAACGAGAAAAAATCCTTTACAGTAACAGATGATATTTCAATTGTCAAGGATATGGAATATGTCTTAATCGACGTTCAGACTCCTACTGATGAGAAACATATCCCTCAATATGTTTCTTTAAAGGAAGTCAGCCATCAAGTTGGTAAGAACCTTTCAGAAGGCACGATAGTTATTATTGAATCAACTTGTGCACCTGGCACAACAGATTTCATCGTTAAACCCATTTTAGAAGAAGCATCAGGATTACGGAGCGAGGAAGATTTCTACCTTGCTTTTGCTTATGAAAGAGTTATGGTTGGCCGCTTAATCTATAATATCC
>JAEOTU010000041.1 GCA_016839665.1 Candidatus Hodarchaeota archaeon | reverse complement strand
ATGAGTATAATCCTGATAGCTTGTGGTGGCAACATGAAAGAGTGCATCGAGCCATTCTGTTAGATTATCCTGCTAGAATGCGAATCATACAACCTGATATCCAACATTATGAAGAGAAATGGATTAAACAGGTTTCAGAAACCACTTCAAAAGCTAAATTACAGTCCCCTGAGCAACGAGTTGATATACTTCGAGGACTGACTGAAGAGGCATTTCAAGAAGCAGAAAAGATTGAAAAGAATTGGATATCTGATCTTCAGAAGGTTCCAATCAATAAGAAATCGGGGGGATTACATTATCGGAGATTATGGAGAAAAGAGAATTCCAAAGCAAGATTTAAACTTTAATCCCCTCTTGCTTTCGATCTCTCATTTTTTCATACTTAATAATATTGACCTCTTATCCTATTAATCCATTTAGTTAGTTCAAGAACAAATAAGGGAATAAGAGCAGCTATGATACATAACAGCCAATCGCTTGGGTCTAGAGCAATAATGTCAACATAAACGAGACCAGCGACAATTTCCTGAAAGATTGGAACGTACATTAAGATTAGATGTATAGGCAAAATAGAAAACGCTAAAACATATGTATACCAATAAGAATCTTCTTTGATTGATCGTATGAGAGACTTATCAATCCGACGAATTGAGAGAATAATCAAAGGGATAGCGATGTAGAGTATAGTATGCATGTACGTCCGTGCTTTGGCATGATTCCAATGTTGTGGTCTTAAATTCGAGACATCAGGGTAGGATGGAACCTCATTCTGGAAAACAGGTCGAAAGAATCCCTCCACAAAAGCCTCGTTCACTGGAAAGAATCCAAAATAAGTAGCGAAATAAACGAGATAGATAACGGTAGCAAGACTGATCGAAGTTAATAATAGTGTAATAGCTAATTTTTTGTTAAATATACCAGCTGTGTCAATTGGAGTTCTCTCCATGATGTCCTTGGGAATACCATCGACGATCAAAGCAAGAGGAGGAAATGTATGAGCAATACCAAAAATATAGGCTCGTTGAAGGTGATCCATTAATTCAAAACCAGGAATAAATCCAGAGATGAATGAGGCGCCAATATAGCAACCAGCTTCTGCTAAATTTGCACATATATAGAAGAAAATTATGACACGAATCCTTTGAAAAAGAGCACGTCCCTCTCTAATTCCTGTTACAATGGAATTAAAACTATCATCTGCAATAACAAGATCAGCCGCTTGTTTACTTACTTCAGTCCCCGCGATCCCCATAGCTATTCCTGCATCTGCCATGCTTAACGCTAAGGCATCATTGACCCCATCACCAGTCATTGCAACGACTCGACTTTGTTGTTGATAACGTGCGACAATGATCTGCTTATCTTGAGGCGCCACACGTGCAAAAACTCGGGTGTTTTTAAATTCTTTATCAGCAAGCTGGGAAGCCATCTTTCCTTCATGGGTCTGATGTTCCTCTTTATAAACCATTCCTATATTATTAGCAATGGATGATGCAGTTACAGGTGAATCACCTGTAATCATAATGGGTACGATCCCAGCTTGTAAAGTTTCGTTTACGGATTCATCAACACGGTCTCGTGGAGGATCTAGTACTGCAACAAAGCCTAAATAAGAAAGGTCGCTTTCCATTTCTTCCCGCTCTTTTTCTCCCTTCTGGGGAAGTTTCTCTATTCTTTTATACGCCAAAGATAGTATCCTATAACCTTCGCCAGCATACTTCTCCGCATTTTCCATTATCCTCTTATCATCATCTTCCTTTAATGCCACTTCTGTCTTCCCTCTTAAGCCAATGAATGTACACCTTGGTATGAGTACTTCCGTCGCGCCTTTACAGAAAACAAAATGTTCAGATTCTTTGGTTTTGAAAATTTTACTCATACGCTTCAAGGATGAATCAAAAGGATATTCTCTCAAAAGCTCATATTCCTCTTTGATTTTGCCTTTTTCCATCCCAGTCTTGTTAAATAATGCTAATAGTGCTGATTCTGTTGGACTTCCTGTCCCATCATATGCATATTTACCTGTTGCTTCGATAAATTCTTCAATGATTTCGGAGTCGTTATTAAGCATACCAGATATAATCATCATTCCTAAAGAAGAGTTAGGATCTATTGGTACAGCAGTAAACGTCTTAGCTTGTTTCTCGTCTATCTTTTCGGTTTTTTCAGATTCGACTATTTTTCCTTCTGGCGAATAACCCAGACCAGTGACGAAATAGTGTGTGTCTGAAGTAGCATCCCAAGCTCTTTTCACAGTCATTTGGCCAGCTGTGATGGTACCTGTCTTATCAGAGCATAAAACAGAAATTCTTCCTAAGCTTTCAATCGAAGCTAAATTGCGAATAATAACTTTATGTTTAGCCATGGCAAGGACGCCAGTAATTAAGATAATCGTTGTTAGCAAAGGAATATTAATCGGAACAACACTCATTGCCTTGATAATGATATTGCTTAATGAAAAAATGATTTCACCAATTAGAATGATTGGATCATCAATAGGGATCAACCCTTTTTCAATTTTATTAAGAATCACCGCTCCTTGATAAATAAGAAGCATAGCAAAGATAACCAACATTCCAAATGCTAAATAGTTACCAATAACGTTTACTTTTTGACGGATAGGGATTTCTCCTGTGTTTAATTCTTCTAATTCGAGACTAATTTTGCCAAATTCTGTGTTACCACCTGTATTCACAACTAATGCCCTACCAGAACCCATTGTAGCAAAAGTTCCATTGAAAAGCATATTTTTTCTGTCACCAATAGGAGTATCTTCAGCAAAAGCTGCTTCACCTGATTCGACTTTCGTAGATGGAACACTTTCCCCAGTTAAGGAGGATTCATTTACACGCAAAGAGCTTGATTTGATAACACGCGAATCAGCAGGAATTTTATCACCTTGAGCAACTCGGATTATATCACCTGGAACAACATCCTCAGTAAGGAGCTCCAACTCTTTTCCGTCTCTAAAAACCCTTGCTGCTGGTGCAGCCATCTTATGGAGAGCCTCAATCTTTTTTTGAGCTCTCGCTTGTTGGATGATTGCAATACAAAAGTTTACACCTACAATTATTATCCATTGCAACGCGGTAAACCAAATAGAAGTATCTTCTGGATTAATAAACAGATAAACAAGCGCCAGCAGAAGTATGAAAGATGTCATAATTAAATAAATGACTATTAATGTGTTTAACAACGGAGCTAAGTACACTTGCCAAAAGCTTTGTTTAGGTTTTGGAATGATATTTATCCCATATTTCTCAAGTCTCTTTGCAGCTTCTTCTTGTGATAATCCTTTTTCAAGATTGGTGTCGAGCTGTGAGACAAGTTTATCTAACTCAATTGAGTGACCACTAATAGCAGCTGGTTTCTTATCTACGTCTATAGTTGCCATGAAGATCCTTCCTGTAGTGAGAAATCCTGTGACAATGTATATATTTATTACTTGTTTAAATAATATTTTCTACTCATCACAAAGAAATAAATTGTTTTTTTGGATTACTTTTCCTTATTGAGTTATGTTCTCTTTGTGAAAAAAAGTCTGCTCTATTAGCATTATAACAATTGACATAATGCTGCCGATAATGTACAATACTATTAGCCAATCCAATATATCCAATACTATAGAAAACCCAATAACATAAATATGTCCCATTCCTATTGGTGCTGGGTCTTTCATTATCTTACTGGCTGACTGAGCCATAATCGTCACCGTTGATCCTGCAGCAAGTACTATAGCCACCATAAACCATGTGTTGAAGGATAACATGAATTCAGCGATCTGTAAAGTAAAATTTCCCTTGCTATCCTGAATATATAATCCAGCAGCAAGCAGAATTGCTACTGCCTTTAAGTATTCTAGGTTATCGTCTAACCACGCTCCATTTAGACTAGTTGATTTCCTTTTTCTGGCTAGTTCTCCATCAATCACATCAAGTATTGACGAACACCAGAATACAACTGCAACAATGAGGCGAAACAAAAGATTTCCACCTGAATAAATTAAGATAATACATGCTAAAAAAACTAAGAAGAATCCTGACCAGGTGACCCGATTCGGAGTAATGAATTTGATAGGGTAAATTAAATCCACAATAGGAGAAGCGAATTTTCTTGCTAATGTAAAAGTAATATCTTCTTTTCTTAGACTTCCTGTTTCGCCTTTATCCTCGTTGGTTCTTCCACCAAAAATCTTGATCGCTAAATCTTGCAGAAACACGGTCTTCACTTTCTTTTTGAAATGTTTTACATGTTATTTAGTGTTATCTGAAATTGTTCATTTACGTGTGAAAGACTAACCACCATTTTAATTTACTCAAAATTCGGGTTACTGTGGTTTAGAAACTATAAACGGATTTCTTCTTTTTTATCTTTAAGATTTTTTGAATAACCTTCTATATTTGGTAGATATCGGATACTATATTCTGATGTCAAAACATAAATATGCATAAATTCGACCTCTTATTGAACATAAATTAACGCAAGAAAGTATTTAGTTATCTTAATGTTTAAAATAACTTGAGATATAGATTCAAGAGCAAGATAAGTAAAAAATTACCGAAATTTCATTAAGAAAGGGGAAAAAATCAGGGAAATCTTACTTTAACCCACTTTTGGACTTTTACGATTACCGCTATATATGACTATATATACTCATGTATGTACTTATAGGTGCAGTTATATATCGATTTCAGCAAAGCTTTCTTTGGAGCTGATTTACTTGTCTAACGATTTACTCCTTCAAAAGTGGGAAACTGAGTACAAAAAAGGTTTCTCTAAGCCTTTGATTTTGTTTACCCTCGCAGAAGTCGGACGTAGTTATCCATATTTGCTTACAAAGAAAATTATGGATTTAACAAGTGGTCTGATTTCAATTGCTGGATCAAACATTTATCCTATGCTTACTCAACTTGAAAAGGATCACTTAATCGTTAGTCAACCAGACAAGAATAATCGAAAGTTTTACAAGATTTCTGATAATGGAAAAGAGTTTCTAAAGCGATTAGATATGTCTATCAAAGAATTCACTGAAATGATGCTTACTTTGGCAGATAAAGAACCAAATCGAGGAGGTCAATAAAAAATGTCCAAACAACTGGTATTGGATCCAATTGATGGATATATTAAGGAAATTAGTGATCTACTTCCTTATCCAGAGAAAATCAAAGCTCCAGTATTGGCAGAGCTGCGAAGTGATGTTCAAGATGCCATGGGATCTGATAAACGACCCCCATCTATCGTATTCGGTTCTCCTGTTGAAGTAGCTAAGAATATCAGTGT
>JAEOTU010000331.1 GCA_016839665.1 Candidatus Hodarchaeota archaeon | reverse complement strand
AGTAATGTACGTGACCGAAGATCGAAAGAATGGGTTGATAATCTTCAATGAGTTTACGTAAATAAAAGGATCCGATATGTTTTCCACCCAATGAACTAAAATCGAGTGTCCCCCTTGGAGGCGTATGAGTTAAAAAAATGCTTTTTCGACGTTCTTCCTCATCTAAACCTTGGATAAGCTTTTCAAAATTCCCTAAAATTGCTGGTTCATCCCAACATTTCCCACTATGCTCGTCAGTTGTTCTATTGGCATCATCATACCCCAAAATTGGTAAATCTTTGATATAAAGAATTTTTTCATGGCAATTAACTAAATTAGAAAACTCATCACAAAACCAGTCGCGTATCTCATTTGTTACTGGGGTTTCCTGATAAGAACTGCCTTTTTCAAAATCCATAACATCGGTATTTCCCCAAACAAAGAAAACAGGAACTGAGGTCTTGTTCAACGCATTGAATATCGGATCGTTGATCAGGTGTTTCTTGATTTGCGAGAGATTTTTAGGTTCCATTCCAAAATTCCAAAAATAATCTTGGAGGTCACCAGCGACTAGAATTCCATCTGGTTGACGGCGAATTAAACTATGAATTAATTTTTCTTGTGAAATAACTTTAATATTTTCAGGAAGAGTAACAGGATTGCCTTGATGAAGATCTGAAATGGCAATCAGTTTAATTGGCAATTGAACATCCTCTAATTGATCCTAACCGATAAACTACTCGTTTTACAAAACAATTGATTTGGAATATTTTTTGCTTTTAATCTTCTTTGCCAAAGCAAAAAATTTCGTTTGTTTTTCCAAGCAGTCAGAAAATTATTTTTAAGTAAACGACAGAACGCAACTGTAATTACTATTTCAGGTCTTATCATTACTATAGAATTAGGAACGTGGAGAATTTGAAATATAGCTCATACAAAGAAGCTCATTCGTTGTCTCTCGAAAATCCTGACGAATTCTGGAGAAGAGAGGCAGAAAAACTACACTGGTACAAAAAATGGGATCAAGTATTAGATGATTCTAATTATCCATTCTTCAGATGGTTTATTGGAGGGAAAACAAATCTTTGTTACAACGCGGTTGATAGACATGCTCTCGGTAAAAGAAGGGCTACAGCTGCAGTCATCTGGGAAAGTCCAGAAACAGGACAATCTCGAGTCTATACTTATTATCATCTCTATAAAGAAGTGAATAAATTTGCAGGCGTTCTAAAGAATCTTGGAATTAAAAAGGGAGATCGTATTGTAATTTATCTACCTATGATTCCAGAAGCACAGATTGCAATGTTGGCTTGTGTTCGTATCGGAGCAATCCATTCTGTTGTCTTTGCTGGTTTTAGTCGAGAATCTTTGGCAGGTAGGATTGATGATGCTGAACCAAAATTATTATTAACATGTGATGCTGGAAGTCGCATGGGAAAAGTTGTTAAACTCAAGAAGATCGTAGATGATGCATTGGAAATATCAACTGCGAAGATAGAACATGTAATTGTATTAAACCGAGGGTTAGATCCAGAATTTCCAAGAAATGAAGGCCGTGACCTTGATTGGATGGAACTTCTTGAATCAAAAAGCATGAATTTCGTCGAACCAGAAATTATGGATTCTACAGATCCATCCTATATTCTTTATACATCTGGTACGTCTGGAATACCCAAAGGAGTTCTTCGTGACACTGGGGGTTACATGGTGGCTTTACATGCATCAATGACTCAGATTTATGACTGTCAACCTGACCGAGATGTCTATTTCTCCACAAGTGATATAGGCTGGGTTGTTGGCCATTCGTATATTATTTACGCTCCGTTACTTCTAGGTATTCCAACAGTAATCTATGAAGGAACACCTATACATCCTAAACCTGATGCTTGGTGGAAAGTAATGGAAAAATATGGAGTAACTGTAGTTTTCTCTGCACCAACTGCATTACGGATTTTGCGAAAATATCCCGAAAGTTGGATAAAAGAACGTGATTTATCCTCCTTACGTATCTTCTTTCTTGCAGGTGAACCTTTGGATGAGCCTACATACCAATGGGCTAAGAAAATACTTGGCACGAGGGTAGTTGATCACTATTGGCAAACTGAATCTGGATGGAGTATTTTAACGGGACGATGTATTGAAGATCTTCCCATAAAACCTGGTTTTGCGGGTGTAGCGGCAATGGGGTATGATCTTTTGGTTGTAGACGAAAAGGGTAATGAAATACCTCGAGGAGAAAAAGGAACGCTTGTCTCACGGCCACCATTACCTCCAGGAACGTTAATGACTGTTTATGGTGACGATGAGAGATACAAAAAGACCTATTGGGAGTTTTTCCCAGGAAAACAATACTACAACACGGGTGATTACGCAATTCAAGATGAAGACGGATACTTCAAAGTTCTTGGAAGAGCAGATGAAGTTATAAAGATTGCAGGGCATAGACTAGGTACTCGTGAAATTGAAGAAGCAATATCATCTCATGAAGCCGTCGCTGAAACCTCATGCATTGGTGTTGAGGATCCATTGAAAGGTACGGTAATCATTGCATTTGTAGTTATTAAACAAGGATTTGAACCTACAAATGAACTGAAAAAGGAGATTATCCAAGTTGTTAGGAATGATATTGGTCCGATAGCTACTCCTAAGGCGGTTGAAATTGTTACTATGCTCCCTAAAACCCGGAGTGGTAAGATTATGAGAAGAATAATGAAGGGTGTTTACGAAGGGAAAAAATTAGGTGATTTAAGCACAATCGAAGATGGAGCAAGCATTGACGAAGTGTCTTCGGCCATAGATCTAATGAAAGATATTGTTAAGGAATAACTATTTGAACTCTAATGAACCCATAGTTCTCAATTTCACGTAGCTGGGTCAAAATTTAGAGTTCATCCTTACAGAGATAATAATCTGTAGAAGTGAGTAGTATGTCATATCAATACAGAGCTAGAACGAGAGAATATGTGGGTTATGATATTAAAGTTGATGCTTATAGGCATTTAGGGATAGCATTACTGCTGGCTACTATCACTGTTGGAGTAATGTTATGGTTAGACATTCCTATCTTTCTCTACTACCTAGGAGCTGCTGGTGAATTCATAATTATTATGATCCTTTTATTTACCGCGTTATTCCGCTCACAGTTAAGTGAATCTACGGCCACGATTTTATTATACTCTTTTGCAATCTGTAGCTCAATTACACTTTCTTTACTGGTATATATTGCCCTTGCATTTGATATTGCGATTGTAGTAGGAGCCGTTGGTTCAACATCTGTTGTTGTCCTTGCAGCTTATCTTTTTTCGGGTCATACATACCAAAGAATTAATCAAATTTCAAAACTGGCTATAATTTTAGTTATTTGTTTTCTTATTCTGACATTATTCGGCTTTTTTATTTTTTCAGCTAATCCGCTTTTTTATTTTATTATTAGTCTATTTGGTGCTGTTATCTTCAGTATTTACATGTTCATAGATTTTGCTCGATTAGAAAACAAAGCTTTTTCTTCTCCCGCCCTCATGGCGTTATGGCTTTTTTATGACATAATTTACTTACTGAAGCAATTTTTTATGATTTTTATCTATATGTTCGGTGGTAGTCGCGACTAACAAGATAATTCAGTGGTTTAAGACTTATCATATAATAATTGACAAGAGAGGATTGGTATGAGTATGATTCAGAAACGAAAATTGACACGCAAAGAAATATTTCTATATTCAACAAGTAATTTTGGTATTTCAATTATTAACGCTTCAATTCTAGGATTTGTTCTCTTCTTTTACTTAACAGAGGGCATGACGGGTGTCAATCTCGACCCATGGGTAATAGGAGCTTTAGTAGGAGCTGCTCTCATGGTTGGGCGACTTGTGGATGCTTTTGTTAATCCAGTAGTAGGTTGGTTATCTGATAATACACGCTGGAAACGGTGGGGACGACGAAGACCATTTGTTATCGTTGGGTTAGTTCCTATGACGTTGGCTTTTATATTGTTATTCAATCCGCCAATATTTCTCTTAACATGGTTTTCAGATGGGTTGGGAGGGATTTTACTAATAGCTTATCTCTTCATCATAATATCAATTTTTGATGCATTATTTACATTCGTATTTGTACCTATCTACGCCCTTTTACCCGAAATTGCACCTACATCAAGCGAACGAATAACATTATCTGTGTGGGGGAATATTTTCGCTTTGTTGGCTAATGTTGTTGGAGTGGTTTTTGCTCCCATGCTTTATGAAAACATAGGTTTCTCAAATACAAGCATAATTTTAGGAATAATTGTGCTTTTGACAATTATGGCTGTCCTCCCGATACAAGAATTACTCAGCGAAGATATTGAAAAACAATCTAGGGTCTCTTTGATCGAATCCTTACGTATAAGTTTGCAAAATCGCCCTTATCGAATTTATCTAGCTAACCAGATCGGAATGCAATTTAGTTTCCGTATTTTGAGTGCTATAATGCCTTTCTTTGCCGTCAGTGTCCTTCTACTCGGTCTTGGCGATACAATGGTAATGACAGCACCGTGGATCCTGTTCGCATTAATTAGTTTCCCAGTTTGGGGAGCATTAGCTAGGAAAATCGGAAAAAAACAAGCTTTTACCTATTCAATGATGATATTCACTTTTCCTCTTCTTCTCAGCTTCTTATTCGTCTTAGTTCCAGAAAATATATTAGATTCAACAGTGTTGGATCTTGATTTCTTGCAGGTGAGAATCCTCATTTCTTTTGTGATGGTTGCCATAATAGGCTTTGGAATGGGTGGATTGTGGATATTTCCACCAACTATCGTAGGCGATATTGTTGATGACGAGGAAAGAAGGCTTGGTCTCCGAAGAGAATCGATGTACTATGCTTTTCAAGAATTTACAGAGAAGCTGGCCATCGCCATTGCTATCTTCCTGGAAGGATTAATTCTGGGAGCGTTTGTTGCTGGGAGAGCCCTTCATCCCGATTATCCTCCAGAATTAGGTATTTATTATTATTATTACGATCCATTAGGACCCATCTTGTTAATGGGTGTTTTAGCGTTCATTCCGATGTTACTAGCGCTGCTAGTCTTTAGAAAATTCCCAGATGAATTGATTGTTGAAGATAATTGAATTAATCTAGAACCAATTACCTTGGGAATTATTTATTTTTCCCTCTACGTAACAAAATCACAGCAAGTAGAACCAAACTCAATACCGTTGGGAATAAAAAGCTGGGAGTGATAACCGGAATAGTAGTCTTAGTAGTGATTGAATCTGATTGGATGAAAGTTGTTGTTGTAGGTGAAATGGTTTCCGTAGTAGTTGTTGTAGTGGTTGTGGTTGTTGTCGTAGTAGTCGTGGTTGTTGTAGTAGTTGTGGTTATAGTCGTTGTTGTAGTGTCATTTGTGATTGTAGCAGCAACAGCAGAATAAGCAGGATCGTGGATGATTTCCCCACCATACCACTCTGAGAACTCTGTGAACGTGAAGTAAATCATATTGGTCACATATATGCTGGCTGATCCAGGATAGGTTGTGAACGCAGGTGATAATTTTGAAGCAACCAATTTGGTGAATCTATAAGCTAGCTCAAATTCAACACTAAAATACTCCTTAGCAGCATTATCTTTGATAGCCCAGCCAACAGGAGTGAACGGTAATATTACCACTGGACGATCAGTATTCGGATCAATACCCATAAGAGTTTCCAATCCTTTTAGCTTATAATTGGTTTTCCCAGTGAATTCAGTAAAGAAGAAGGTGTTTCCACCCATCAACATATCGATTGTCGGATTCGTGGCATTGTCAGTGTTATCATCAAATGTGGGATCTGAAACATTGACTCCAAACGTTGATGTTGCAGTCGCTACTGTCAAACCAAATCCATCCTGCATATGGATCCGTGCTTTCGCATCATCGTCAACATAGAATCCTAAATTGGGCATAGTAACTTGCACAGCACTTGGAAGTACTGGAAGCCCACCAATTTGTTGGCCCGCAAGGCCAACAGGCACATCGAAGGTGTATTGAGGGGCCGCGATAAATGGAGTATGGATCCAGTTTGATGTTGGAATAGTACTTTCTTTCAGCAAAAGGAAATTAGTTTCTCCAATGTCATAATGGGTTGTGACCGTTCCTAAGACATAATTATTAAGACCTGTCATATCTTGTGTCCTAAATTCATATTCAAAGGAAAGAGAATCTAGAACCGTGGCAGCAGCAATGTTTTCTCCAAACACAATACCGTTTGCAGATGCCTTCCTATAACTCTCGAACCCAGGTCCGAAAATATTGATTCCTTTAGGAACATCATCGATTTTTTGCCATAAAACGAACATGTTTGAATATTCAATGCCAAACTTATAGCCATCAGTAATTGGTATGAAGCTAGGTTTGTAATTATAGTCCCCAATTTGGTAGGTGTGGCCATTCGCGAGTAAGACATCATTAATTGCTTCAGTAATTTGTTGAACACTAAAAGTGTATCCGATATAGAGTTCGTCATCTATGTCCATTGTTGTAGTATTAGTTCCTGTCCCAGCAGAATAAGCGACCAAACACATGAAGTTATTGGTAACAATGACATCTTTTGACCCCATATATGGAGGGGTCTCATAATGTTGGATTAACTGTT
>JAEOTU010000330.1 GCA_016839665.1 Candidatus Hodarchaeota archaeon | reverse complement strand
CAGTTGGCAAAGTTTGGCCATAAAATCATTTTTGTTGATTTACGTGGCGATAAATTCGGAATGGTTCACGCTGATCTATCAATTGAACATCTTAATACTATACAAAAACTCAAATATCTAGATATTGTGAGAGGAAGGATTGATCGAAAATATTCCATTCGTGAACAGAAACTCCGTGAAACACTTGAAAACCTTGGTGGGAGGTATCTTAAAGTCGACTCTACAGATCAAAATCTTCTTATTATGCTTAGACAAGAATTTGGCCATGAAGAAACCTTATTTCCTCAATGGATGTTGAATTTATAATGATGACTCCTCGTAGAAGCTCTACATTGAGTCCTGAATTAACAGGAATTTGGGTTTCAAGAGTACAGTCGAAATATGAACAAAATCTATTACGCCTCTTATGGATTTCGACTAGTTCTATTCTGCTGTTATTATTCATTGAAACAATTGATCAATTAGGGTTGGTTACTTTTGCAGCATTTTTGATTTCTGGCATATTCATTCTCATCCTTGAAATCTACTCTAAAAAACTCCCTTATATCACAATCCCTGTCAGTCAAGGAGTAATATTCATCACAGCTACCTATATTCAATTCTATACTCTTTTTTCTCAACAATCAAGTTTCCTTGACAATCCAACTTTCCCACTTCTTCCAGATTTACTTAGCTTAGTTTTAGGTTTCATTATTTTGATTCGAATCTTTATTGGAATTGAATTAATTTGGTATTATAAACGATATGATCGCGTACGCGTGCCTCTCTCGCGTTATCCAAAGGAGAACTTATCTACATTTGAAACAAACTTACAATTAATTTCAAGCGAGGTTCAACAAGAATTTATTGAAGAATCACCTAATTTTAGAATTGGACACCTCTTTTTTTACATTTTTTTCAGCATTTGTCTCCTGTTGTTGATGTTACTTCCATTGTGGATTAATTTATTTTTGGGAATTCTCATTTATCCATATATTTTATTAATCCCGGGGATTCTTGGCCTTTTACTGATGCTTGTGTATTTTCCACCTAAAATAAAGGACTCAAAGGAAGAGTTAGAGTAATTCCTTTATGATTCGATTCTATTCGTCTTGTTTTCTTTGGAGTTCTGAAAGGAGAACTCGATTTGCTTCTTCTAGATTTGTAAGTTTTTTGAAAACTTCTTGCCAAATTGGAGAGATTTCCAACGATAACTCCTGTTCAGCCTTAAATGTTCCTTTCTTAAAGTCTAACCAACCAATAATAGCAGCTAGAGGAAAATAAAAGCTTCCGAATATTATAACGAAAATTGAATAGGATTTCAAAATATCAGGGATAAAGAAGAGGTTTCTAAACAATAAGTTATAAAAAATCAAGGTAAAGTTCAACAAAGAGAAAACTAAAGCAAACCAACTGTTATGGCCACGTAAAAAATATTGTTTATGCCTTGATCCTTTGTCAATCATTTTTCTCAGTTGTGTTTTAATTTTTATCATGGTTTATCACATCGTTTTAATTCCAAAGACCTTTGACCCTTTTTTAGTCAAATAACATCAGTTAATTGACTAATTTTATCTATTATATCAAAATTAACTAGAACTAGAAATATTAATTTCGAGAAAAACAGAACTTAATTATCAAGCACAACGAAAAACTGAAGAGTTTTAACGCCTCTAAACAACAGTTTTAGATAGAAGGGTTTTTATACTTGGAGGAGCTAATTAACTCGGATATGAAGTGGAATTTTTGACTAAAACAATAAGAAAGGCATTGGATATAACATTCACATATGGTGCTGGATTGATTTTCCTCATCGGAATTATCTTCATTCTGTTTTTGTTTTCTTAATGTGAAGAAAAAACGATTTCTTAAATTCGAAGCTTGACTGAATTTTCTCCTTATTTAATTATTCTTCGGGCTTTTTTACTTCTAATGGCTTTAATTCAACTTTTGTCTTAAATCGCAACTTCTTCCCTGATATTCCTACTTTAGCAAAAATTGAAGTACCTTGGTACTCTTCCTTGAATCCATGCTCACTCTTTGTGATTGACATTATTGGAAATATTTCACATACAACTGGTTCCTCGAAATTTATGGTGATAGACACCCTTTCGAGCTCATTTAAATCATTAATTTCAATTATCTGGCACTTAGTAGGATCGATCGAAGCCATTAAATCAAAGTTTTCCCCATCAATGATTCCAGTTGTTTTATAAGGGTAGGATGCAGCAATAAAATTCATTTCAGGAGAAAAAAAGAGGATTCTTGGTTCAAGGGCTATCGAGAAATCGATCTCATATTTAATCAGAAGCTTAGTAGATCTAAGTTGATAGGTCTTTAGAATAGTTGTCTGAATCGCTTTTCCATTAAGTTTTATCAATCCTTTCCGAATGAGAGTAACACTTGTATCCGTATTCTGATGAATTTCATATATATTATTCGCGAAGTCTCCTATTTCCTCATAAGTGTCTTTTTGTAAAGACCCTGCAGTGAATTGTGGGAGGAAGTGGTCTTGAAACGCCCATTTTTCAAACCGATCTTGTACCGTAGGTATTTCCTCACTATGATATGCTTCAATTTGCCGTGTCATCACATTAAGAAAGTTATACCCACGTTCCTTTAAATTCAATGAAAAAATTGATCCCCCTCGGGATGTGGAAATATAACATGAAACAGACTTGTTTTCCAACATTACATCAGGTGCACCATCTAGAAGTACATCGAAGACTTTATAGGAAGAAGTTACAAGTCCTTCTTCTTCACATATTCTATCCAAAAGGTATTCAGCATTAATAATGTTTTTATGAGTGGTGTGTCTTAGAAATCGGTAATAAACTCCACCAAACAAGCCATGCCAGTACACATCATTTTCCTGAGCTGCAAGGAGATTTCTCCAGATTATCTTAAAATTATCTGCAGACAGATGAGACAATCTTTCTTCAGCTTTCTCAATTTTGTTTCGACAAACCAACATTCTCTTGTGCATAATGTTAGCTTGAGAATATTTAACCAAGAAATTTTTCCAAAAGGATCCTGTCGTGAATGTTCTAATATCCGCTGCTAAATCCGGATCTATTTTTTTTTGGATAACTCTTTGTTGTAACCTTTCTAACCGTTTTCTTAAAGGAGTAGGTAAAGCCCAGGTCGCCATTCTGTCATAACTACCTGTTGGCAAATAGATAAGCCCTTTTGGACGATGTTGTTTCAAATAATGACTAACCAATACTGGTTTTATCCATTGGTTATTCAAAATCGCTTCAAAGAAGCTTTCCATCCAAGGATTACCATCATATCCATTAACATAACAAATATCATATGTTGTTCGATCCCCAGCAGGCCAGACCCCCATTTTTTCCACATCTGAAATCATGACTACGACCTTTTCATGCTGCGGATCGCAACATTTCCTCAGAAATTGAATTGTGTTTTCGGGATCCTTCCAGGGTATCAAATATCGAATTTCCTCATTGATGGGAAGAATGGAAATTTCTTTTCCTTGATCTTCAGTTATATAAGCGTATAAAGTTTGTTCTTCAGAGAATCCTGCCATTCTAAAGAGATAATCATCTATAAAGGTAAACTCGATTCCCATTTTTGCTAGGATTGGAGGTAGACTCGGTACCCAAACTCTCTCTGCTAGCCACAGTCC
Source organism: Candidatus Hodarchaeota archaeon (assembly GCA_016839665.1). The sequence continues at coordinate 1,736 of JAEOTU010000330.1, read as the reverse complement.
CTTGGGTTCGATGTTGTAATTGGTTCTCCACCAATCGATCATAAGTTGTATTTGTCTTTCCTTATCCTTATCAAGAAGAGCGGCTAGAATGGGTTCGAAAAAGCCTCCACCAATGATTTCAATCTGTTGGCGACAGTAAAGTGTTACTACCTGTTCTAAATATTCAGGATGGTTTTTTTGAAGCCAATTAAGTAATGATCCACTAAAATGCATGTTCATTTTAACTGTGGGATATTTGGCAATCATTTGAAGAAGGGGAAAATATGATTTCTGATATGCGTCTTCAAAAACCCATGGAAAATTACCTCCTGGTTGATGAGCATGCCATACTATGGGAAAAAACACTGAACTTTCCTTGTGGGGTGACAAAAATTCCCCTCACTGCGCTTCTAATGAAAAATATTTACATAATTAAATTCTTTAATTCACTGACAATTGATTCTACTCGTTCAACTGTAGTAGCAGGTGGAATTTCTGGGTTTGCATCAACAAGTAATAATAGTCCCTCACCTAGAATATAAACAAAGAGGTTGGCCATACCTGAAACTGCAAGGAAGAATTTTGGACTCTCTAAATGAGCTGCAAACGCCCCGCGAATGGCACGAACGGCAGAGGGTAGTATCTCTGTGTCCATCTCATTAACAATAATAGCCCCTGTAAACGAGGAGATACATATACCTCGTATTGCATCCTCACTAACAATCCTTGCAATGAGATGTTCTCCAACCTCTCGTTTCATTGATTCACTCATGTACCGAGATTCACCAGTCATAACTGTTTTTATTGCTTCATCAAATTCATCTCGATCCACACCTGAGAGACGAAAAGACTTCTTGGTTAGTTTATCAACAAAAGTTCCCAGAAAGAGGGTCATTAAAGTCCTCAGTTTAAATTCAATATCAAGGATTGAAGCAGAAGAGGAGGATATTAGAGAAAAGAGGAGCCCTTCTGGTCTGACAATCCCTGCAATACGCATTGAGGTAAAATCTACATGAAAAATTTCTCCCTCTGCAATTGATTCTTCCTCTAAACCTTGGGAGAGATCAAATGCAGAACTTAACAAAGAATGAACCTTTTTGGCTGGAAAAGACTGAATATCTTCGGAGCGACGAAAATCCTTTTCTATCAACATTTTTCCATCAGACTTTAATACAAAGAAGGCCAAAAATGTCTCTAACTCATCAAACGAGACCATTTTTCTACTCTCCTAGAATTAGATGAGCCATTTGAATAAAGGCTTCTTGAACACGAGATCCTGTTTTCGCAGACGTTGTAAAGAAATCTTGAGCATGAAACCGTTTAAGAATTTCCTTTTTTTCTGCAGGTAATTTTTCTTCAACATCTTCTTTATTTCCTATTACCATTATTTTAGCTCCAGGACTCTGTTCTTGGATATCTTCTCGCCAGCGATCCAATTTTTCATATGTCATGTCTTGACGTGATAAATCGAATACTAAAAACACTCCATGTGCCTTTTTTAAATAAAGATGTCGAAAATTAGTAAATCCTGACTGTCCTGCAACATCCCAGATTTGGAAAGTTAGCTCAGTATCTTCACCAGTCTTGGGGTCTTTCATATTAACTGTTTTGGAAAGGAAATCAACTCCTAAGGTAATCTGATAGCCTTCTTTGAAAAAATCATCTACATATCGTTTAATCAGACTAGTCTTTCCTACCTCTGGTTCACCAACAAGCAACAGTTTGAACGCAAATTTACTTGATTTTGCTTTCTTTTT
>JAEOTU010000329.1 GCA_016839665.1 Candidatus Hodarchaeota archaeon | reverse complement strand
CTGATGTGCTGAGAAAACAAGCAGATGAATTACATGCACAGTTCCTAGAAGCCAAAGAACAAGCAAATTCAATTCATAATGAATACCTTAGCTATATCCGCGAGATAAACCGAATTCGTCAAGACATTAATAAAAATAAACAAAAAGTTCGAGCAGAGCAGGATGCTCAGCGTCGCGAAAAGATCGAAGAAAAGGAAGAGGACGCAAGAAAGAAATTCGAAGAAGGCCGCAAATTGTCTTTTGAAGAGTTTCGTACACTGATAGACAAAGGGCTAATATAATTTAGTTCATTTCTATTCTAAAAAAACAAGATATTTTCCTTCGAGCAAAACAAAAATTCTTCTTTATGTTAACGAAGAAAGTAATGCCAAGGAGAAAATTAACTTGGTAAATAAAGCCACTTTTTTCGAGGCATGTCAACAGGTAGCTGAAGATATACAGCAGATCAACAATATCTACCCCATCTACATTTTTTCACATTTTGATGCTGATGGATTGACTGCTGCTTCAATATTAGCTGCTACACTTTCCCAAGCAGGTTTTAGCTTCCAACTTCGCATTCTTGACCGTTTAGAGTATGCTACCTTGGACCATCTTAAAGATACGTTACCTATTGGAAGTACGGTCATTTTTTCAGATCTCGGAACAGGCGTTATTGATGCTTTTTCCCGTTGGAACGAATCTTATGAAATATTCATCTTAGATCATCATTCCCCCACAATGAATATTGAGCATTCAGATAATATAAGACATCTCAATCCTCATCATCATTCTATTAATGGTACAACTGATTTGAGTGGGGCGGGTGTTGTGTATTTTGTTTCAACACGAATAAATCCTCAGAATAGATATTTGGCACCATTAGCTCTTATTGGAGCTCTTGGAGATCGGCAGGATCAGGGAGAATATTCCTCTTTTACTGGCATAAATGAACTGATTGTTGAAGATGCAAAAAGGATGAGAATGATTTCAGATAATGTTTCTGTTTGGTTTTTTGACAGAACTCGTTCTCTTATCTCAGTTTTAAGACGTGCTGACTTTGTGGGTTTTGAAAATGAACTAGAAATTAGGGCTTTTCTAGAAAGACTTGATATTCCCCTTTTAGAAGGTGAAGCTCAAAGATCTTTTTTTAATCTAGATGAAGAAGAATGTCGCCGTTTGGCATCTGAGCTAGTTGTACAATATGGTGTTGATCCAGCTGAAATTTATAAAAATGACTATCTACTACAAAGTGAAAAAACAGAATTCTTAAGGGATGCCCGGGTTTTTGCTACTAAATTAAATGCTTGTGGAAGATTACAACGACCAGATGTTGGAATATCTTTGTGTCTAGGAGATCGTCAGACTGCTTTACAGGATCTTCATATAGTAGAAAAGAATTATTCAAAGATACTTGCAAAAAGTCTACAATGGGCATTATCTGAAGGTAATCTACAGGAATTATCAGCCATTTATTTTTTAGATGGAAGGAAATCAATAAACGAAAGGATAATTGGTACTATAATTTCAATGCTTAGTTCAAAGAGGGAACTTAACCCAAAACCTTTGTTAGGATGCGCACAAACTACAACAGGAAAAATAAAAGTAAGTATGAGGTTATCTGGTCTCCAGAGCAAAACATTAGATCTGACTCACTTATTAAGTCAAGTTATCCAGGAATTTGATCCAAGTTTCGAAGTCGGAGGTCATGCTGCTGCTGCAGGAGCCCTGATTTCTGAGACTTTCCTGAATGATTTAATAGTTCGTGTTAATCAATTGGTTCAAGAAAAGGTATGAAATATGCCCATTGAGACGATAAACTGTCAGCTTATAATAAAAACCAGGTCTAACGAAATTGCAAAAATTATTTGTGCAGCTATCAAGCCAGATAATCTTGCAAAACCTCCGATGGTGCTAGAATCCTTAAGTACAGCTAATACTCTTCAAATCACCATAAAAAACGTAGAAAGGATTGAAACAATGTTGGTTACATTGTTGGACTTGTTTTCTACTTTTCAAGTAGCGGAGAACGTTCTAAATTTGGATAAAAGTGATCGTTCATCTTGAAATAGGTTTTAAAATCTTAGTTTTTTGGACTTCTACTCCCTTAAGCGGGTAAATTGATTTACATTGGAAATAAATTAGTGAGCTTAATTTTCCACCAGTTACTTCACGAATGAAATCCTCACTATTAAGTTCACCAGCCCTATCTGATATTATTTCAAGCATTTTACGTCTAATAGCGTCTTTTTTACTAGTTTTTGAACGATTTGCTGTGAATCCTGTAGCTGTAATTCTAAAGGGAATATTATCCTTAGTTTTAACTGTACTTATACTATCAATACGAGTTCTTCTTCGTCGAACAAGAAATCTCAGATAATCTCTTGCAAAAGAATGTCCTTTAAATCTAGTTCGTGCAGAATTGCCTACAACTTCAACAATTTGAAATTGTAATTTCACATGCATCTTCGAATAATCCTTATTGATGTCTGCTAGAGAAACTTCAATTACGCGGCCAATCAATTTATTTGGATCATCAGCAATGGTTTCCCCAACAACTATTTCTTCACCCTCCAGAAAACCAGGTGGAGAGTAAATTTGAAATAGTTGTTTTGCCGACCATTTGTCAACCATTCTACGAGATGAACGTGATCGATGGCTCAATTAACATTAGCTCCTATTTATTTAAAGTCAGATATATACATTGAGCCGAGAATAAGAGTAATTTTTAAGTTTCACTGGAATTCATCACAAAATCTAGAATTTTGGAATGACTAGATTGTAAGACTAAAGCGAAATGTTTAACGGATTAAGAAATTTCTAAGAGACTATCAGAAACAGAGTTCGATTTATCACTTAAATAAAAATTTTTGCAGTAGGATGTCCTGATTCAGATGAAAGAAATAACGACACCCCTGATTATCTTAAACTTTAAAGCTTATCCTGATGTATTTGGAGAGAAAGGGGTAAGATTAGCAAAAATAGCTGAGAAAGTTTCTGAAGAGCATGGGGTCTCTATTGCTATTTGTCCACCTCTACCATTTTTGGTAAAGTATTCAGAGATCTTTAATATCCCTGTATTTTCTCAAAAGGTTGAATGTATAACTGGAAAGAGTGGTACTGGAAAAATTTCTGTAAAAATGATAAAAGCATCAGGGGCTTCTGGAACTCTAATCAACCACTCTGAAAACAGAATGATATTAGCTGATCTTGAGGAAGTTGTTCGTAATTCTCGTACACACCGATTATATACCATTGTATGCTCCAATAATGAAGCTGTTAGTGCTGCTGCAGCAAAACTTGATCCTCATGCTGTTGCGTTCGATCCCCCTGAATTAACTAGGACAGGAGTCTCAATATCTGAAGTTCAACCTGAGATTATTCAAAACAGCGTTAAACGAATTAAAATCGAAAATCCTAGAGTCTCCCCATTTTGTGGCGTTGGAGTTTTAACATCGGTCGATATTGAAAAAGCATTTGACATGGGTATTGAAGGTGTGATAATAGACCATATATTTGTACAAGCAAAAGATCCTCATGAATTACTGCAAAATTTGGTTAAATCAGCCATTCGATAATTTCTAATGTTGTATAGACTCCCTCTGATGAATGATGGCTTAAAAAGAGCTAAAAAATTAGGTTTCTGTTTCCTCTTCTAAGTCTTCGTCTTCCTCGTTGTAGAATAATAAGTAAAGTAAGATCAAACCAAGAGCTGAAATAGCTAATACACTAGCTATGAAAGTGGCATAATACCAATTAATTAATGCCAAAATTTTGTATCTCCAATGTTCGTTTATAGCCTGTTTCAGTATGGCGCCCTTTTTATAATTGATTTAAATAGTCTGTTTGATTAAGATTATCAAAATTGAAAAAATATGTTCAATTTTATTCACATGAGGTCATTAACTAGCTCGTTATCGCGGCTAGTCTCCATCGTGTGGGATGTACCCCAACAGCCTCTATCCTGTCAGCTTCAACAGCGTTCAGGAATGCTTTTTTCAAAATGTTATACGCACCATTTACATCGGCATTAATAATCATGCCTTTTTGAGATTTAAATAGCCCTCTAGTCATTCTTCGCCCTAGATATCTGGCGTGGTGTTCGATTGGTTCGTTATCCAAGAAAGAACACTTACTCGAATAACTTTCCTCTTGTTTAATGACCGTTATTCCCTGTTCTGCAGCCTTGTATTCAATTTGTTGAATTAGCTTGTAGTACGGAATGGTGACAAAATTCTGAGTATTCCTTTTACCGATCTGGCAGTCTTGCTTCCAATCGGGATTGTACCCGATAGCAACTGTTCCATTGTCATTAATTACACAGTACTCAATAATTTTTCTACTAGTCTTATGGAAATAGTCATTTATTTTCTTATTGCGTTTATTGGTTAATTTTTGCACAAAAAATCCTTTTATCAAATATCAAGTCTGATTGTGTTTAATGCCCCAACTAATTTTGAATTTATCCGCCATTTCTTCTAAAGTTGGTGGGATTCCTTTATTGTAGAAAGTTCTTGATCGAATCCTAAAGAAAGTTGGATAATTGATAGCTTCCCCCACTAAGAGAGCTTCCCCGATTTCTAAATCGGGAATCATTTTGAGAGTTGAGCGATCAATAGCCTCTGAAGTTTTTCCAATGAAATCCTGGTCATATGGATTTCTTATACGAAGAATTAAATTGGTATTACATTGAGAAAGAGCGGTTACGGATAAATTCACGGGACGTTGTGAAATCAGGCATAATGAGGCATAAAATTTCCTTCCTTCGCGTGCAATAGTCTCAATGATACGTTTCGAAATAGAACGAAAAGTTCCAGGACAGAACTGATGAGCTTCTTCAATTACAAACAAGGAGGGAGGAATTTTTTCATGCATACGCAAGTAGTAAAGCCTTTTCAGAATATGGGATACAATAATACTCCGACTTCTGAGATTCTGAATATCTGATAAATCTAATATTACTATCTTACCAGGTTGAAATTGGCTTTGAAGATTTGGACTAGTTTCTGTGGAAAACAGATATGTACGTTGTAAAGAGTATAACCAACCAATTAAGGCGTCTTTTGTACGTGTATTGACTGTTTCTAAAACCTCAAGACTTTGAATAATATCTTGCAGACCGTAAAGATTTCCTTTCTTTTCTTTCATATCAGAAATGATGTTATCTAAAACTCTAGTTTGTACGACTGATATATCAGGAATAAATTCAGATATTTCCCACGCTGATAATTCTGGGACCCCGATTGAGATAAAAGAACCTTTAATGACTTCAATGTTTTCATCTTCAGCCATACTAGGAATAATGTTAGAATATTCTCCATGGGGGTCAATAACAAGAACTCCCAATTTACCATTTTTATGTATTTCTTCCAATAAAATCGATGTGGCATAAGATTTTCCAGCACCAGAAATAGCTAGGATAGCAAGATGCTTTCGTAACAATCTAGAAAGATTAATCTTAATTTTTACATTGTTAGATGGGATATATCCCCAATATATTCCATTTTCATCAAGGCCTAGAAACTTGGAAACAACAGAGGGTGAAGCAACAAAAACTTTTGAACCTGGGGAAACTGGAAATTTCAATCGACTAATCTTAATCATTTCAAGGTCAATCTCACCAAGAGGTTTCACCTCGGCTAAAGTACTTTCCCATTCCTCAGTAGGAAAGATGGCTTCATAATTTCTTGAAGCGATTTCATGAACACTAGAATCAAGAGTTTCATAATAGGCATTAAACTTCTTGATTCCTGTAACAACTCCAAGAACAACTTGAATTTTATTCTTTGGAATAGTTACAAATTGTCCTCTCTCTATCTTGGGTTCATCATATTTATCTAGGACTAGTTCAATAATGTCTAGACTTGGTGAGTTTGATGTAGCAATAACTGTTCCGATTGCACTCATAAATATTTCACCTAATTCCAGCTTAAAATTTCCAAGGAGCTCTTTCTCTACGATTAAGCCATAAATCTGGTGTTGGATGGCGAATTCGGATGAGGTGGAAAAGAGCATCTATTTCAGATTCTTTAACTTTGGCTCGAGCATCAGCTTCAACAATTGGAGCAGGAATCCCATAATTCTTGTTATATTGAGATAAAGGTAAGATTGTCTCAGAAATAATATTAATTTCTTGGATGAGATCAGCCTGATTACGCTGAACGGGCTGAAATAATTCTATTCTAAGTGGAATGTCAAAAGGGGCAGTTTTGAGATAATAGCCATACAGAGCGAAATGTTGGTTGAATTCGCTAGAGACGTTAAATTGACGGTAGTATGCCAATGAACGAACATTTGGTTTTAGAAGATAGTAAAAAAGATCCATATCACGACTTCTATTAATCACACTACGATAATCTAAGGAGAGTATTTCAGGAGATTCTTCTACTATTAGTGGTAGAATTTTTCCAAGGTACCTTGTAAATAAATTCAATCGACTATCTTTAACGATCCAAGCTAATCTAATGTTATATTTTCTTACTTTATATATTAATCTCGAAAGAATAGATAAATAAGTCTGGTAAAAGTTCAAAATTTTTTGATTACGAGTATGGGGTTTTCTTATAACAGGACTTCCATCCAAGAGTAGAAGATCTAACTTTTTTGGGCTCTCTTCCAGAACTTGAGATGCTACCTGTAATTCAATAATTGCACGACGAATTGATCCCATACTATCAAAGTCCATTGAAGATAAACCAACATCAGATACTACAATCTCCAGAGGAGGCGTCTTGTCAGGGTAATAGGTCGTTTTTTGAATTCCTGTTGGTGTATAAGTCGAAAATACAGCAATGGCTCGAAAAACAAAGATATCAAAGCCAATTAATAGCCGAGAAGAATATCCCCCATCAATACCTCCTATTGTTAGGCCCGAGATATCTTGAGGTAACAATTGTGTAAACATCTGATTGTCACAGGTCAAGTTTCTTAATTGCGGAGGCAGATCCAATAAATTAGGATTTAATGACCGCAAAATTTCACAAAATTCGATTTTTTGCGCGTTTAATTTTGCTATTTCCGTTAAGTAAGTGAAGATTTCGTTAAATGCTTTTTCAACGATTGTACGAATGGTAATACTCTCCTTAACTGGTTTTTCAAACCATGAAGTTGATTATAGATTATTTTAATAAGATAAACTGGATTCCAAAGGAATTTTATCGCGTTTTTAAATCCTCGAAGATTCTGCAATACTTTTTAGATTTCCTAAATAAAGTACTAATTTTTTACAAAATTTATGAATGTGGTTGTAAACTTTTGATTTATTTTGAAAGATTCCCCAAAAAAGACCACAAATTTAAATTAAAAGCGTTTTAATATCATTTCTGATTGTAAAATACCTCGTTAGCCATAGGAAAAGGAATTAATAGTTTAAAGAAAAATTACTCAATACCCAAGCTGATTTAATTGAAATTATTGATATCAACTGTTTTAGACTAGTGAAATAGTTCCTCCTGTATCATTTAAATAGAGTCGCAAGGGTCGCTTCTTCGGGGTTTTGGTTGGTCTATATAAACAGATCAACCGCTAAATAACATTAAGAGAAGATGACGACCCTAAAAATTGAATAAACCCACTTGAAACCGTCATAATACAGCACAAGGAAAATTTCCCACGTTTGAAGAAAAGTTGGAAGAACAATGGTTGATAGTTCAGGAGATAAAACCCAATCGGAAATCTTGCGTCTAAGAAAAATCCAAGAAAACTTAAAACGCAAACGGCCCACTTTTCGAAGGGTTGAATCATGGCGATATAAACGAGTAAAAGAAAGATGGCGAAAAGCACGTGGGATTGATTCTAAAACCCGTGAAAAGAAAGGTGGATGGACAATTTCTCCAATGATTGGTTTTCGCGGTCCAAGACGGGTTCGTTATCAATCTTCTTCTGGAAAAGAAGAAATTTTAATTCATTCTCCAGTAGATCTATCATTAATTGATTCTAATCGCCAAGTTGGCCGTATTGCTGCACAGATAGGGAGAAAAAAAAGAGAGAAAATCGTTATGGAAGCTGAGTTACTCGGTATTCGAATAGTGAACCCTATTTCAGCTAAAATTGACCTAGGCGATCTTGAAGAAGAATTGGAGCTCGATGAAGAATTATTAGAAGATATCGACATAGACGATCTCGACTTATCTGAAGACGATAACTTGGGTGAAGAAGAATGAATTTAGCACCACAGAAGAAAATTGCTGCCAAGCTTTTAGGTGTCGGTATCAAACGTGTTTGGATCGATCCCGATATTGAAGAGGATTTATCTTTAGCCTTAACACGGGACGATGTTCGGAAATTAATCGCTGATGGTGTTATCCGAAAAAAACCTGTGAAGGGAGTTTCCAAGTGGCGTGCCCGTATGATGAAAATACAGAAGGGGCGGGGCCAACGAAAAGGGCATGGAAAACGAAAAGGACGAATGGGTGCCCGTCAACCTAGGAAAAGAACTTGGATTAACAAAGTGCGGAGCCAACGGAGATACTTACGCGGATTACGTGACAATGAGCTTATTCTTCCATCACAATATCGAAAACTCTATGTTGGAGTAAAAGGTAATTCTTTCCGAAGTGTTACTCATCTCCGAACTACTATTGAAGACTCAGGGATCATTAAAAAAGCTAAAAAGAAGAGAAGATGAAAATAATGGCTCGAAATGCACGATATCGTATTCCTTTCAGACGTCGGAGAGAAGGCAAGACAAATTACCATCTACGGAGAAAACTCGTACGCAGTAATAGTATTAGAGTAGTCGTGCGTGTTACAAACAGTCATTGTCTTGTACAATTTGTTAAAGCTCAAATCAATGGTGATATCACTCTTTCGGCATCACATTCACGTGAATTGAAGAATTATAACTGGAAAGGAGCCACTTCTAACATCCCAAGTGCATATTTAGTTGGTTTATTAGCAGGATTGAAAGCCAAAAAATCAAGAATATCTAAAGTAATTTTAGATATCGGATTAAATCCCCCAGTATATGGATCCCGCGTCTTTGCCGCATTGAAAGGGATTGTTGACGCAGGAATAGAAGTACCACACTCAGATAAGATTTTTCCTGAAGACAATCGGCTAAATGGGAGTCATATCGCAGATTTTGCCAAATTACTTAGAGAAACAAACAAAGATTTATTCGATAGACAGTTTTCAAACTACATCAAGCAGAAAATTGATCCAATAAAGATTCCCCAGACTTTTGATGGAGCCAAGAAGGAAATTCAAGCTAAAAATCATTAATACTTAGAGATCAATGTGATGTGAATTGTTATGAGCAGGACCAATAGAGAAAGAAGTCCCACAACGGTAGATCTTGATTCGTGGATTCCACGAACCGAGGTTGGTCAAATGGTGAAAGATGGTACTATCACCTCAATCTATGATATCTTTCGAGATTCTCTCAAGATCGGTGATGTTCATATCGTGGACTTCT
>JAEOTU010000328.1 GCA_016839665.1 Candidatus Hodarchaeota archaeon | reverse complement strand
TGAAGGACCATAAAGATTGTTGAAAATTAGTTATCTTAACATAAGTATTGGGGTGTGTTGCATTGGTGGAACTTACCCAAGATCCAGTATTTGCAATGCTTATTCCGTTCACTATATGAATGAACGGCATGTGAGTATGACCAAATGTTAACATGAGTAAATGTCCTTGTTTTGGTTTCGTTGCCCATTTTATAGCTCGTTTTTCCACGTCTGGAAAGTTTGTGAGGGGAAGGAACTCAATTATTTCAGGAGAATTACTTGGTAGATTGTAAATGAGACCCAATATATCCTTTTCAAACCTAGTTTCTGCTGGTTTCACGGGTTCCAACAGATTTCTTCCAAATCGTGTAACAGTTTTCCCAATTTTCCTCCACCAGGAGAGACCTTGTAAGTAAATCTGCCATGCCATTTCTGCTAGTTGTCCAGTATCATCATTAGCTAAGCAGAGAGGGTCATAAAACACCGCATTCTGAATAATATCGAACTTGTCTCCGTGTAGAAACCAAAACTCCCGATTATCGCTTGCATCAGTTAATTTTATGCTTCTATCGAAAGAAAAATCATACGCGAACTCGCTCTCTTTAAAATGTCTTAGATAAAAATCATGATTACCCACAACAAAATTAATTGCTATATTTTTCGAGTCTTTCAGCTCTTTAAGACTATTCAATGTGTCAATATTTTCAAGAACTACTCCAACAGGATCTCTCCGCCACATGTCTAAAAAATCACCGCATATCACTAGTCTATTACATTTGTTTTCTTCTATGCTGTTAATAAAGTTATTAAATTCGGTTTTATTACATTCAATATTCCGATTCTCTTTATCTCTATAACCAAGATGGACATCAGAGACAGCAATGATTTTCTCATCTTTTAAACTGTTGACTGGTATATTCCTTACCCCTATTTTCTTCACTTCCCATTTAATCTCTTTCTACCCTAAGATTCTACTTTTTCTTAATCCAGATAAAAGCTGTAATGAATGCATTATTACAGTATAATTTCATTATAAGATTGCTACATGCAAAAAATTACAATTATGAGGGCAATTTTTGCTACAAAATTTTTTACCCAAATTTCATCATTCTAATTTAAAATTTATTTGAGAGAATATCCTCTTAGATCACTTGATTTAGGGTCTCTATATTAGATTATTTACCACATAATGGATGAAAAAGCCATAGAATGTGACGACAGTCATATAAAATGGAATTTCTTCATTTCCTTCTAGAAAAGGACATAAGAAAAAGAACTAAGAGGAGAAGGAGAAAAGGAAAAGAGGAAACGTGGGAAGAAGTACCTGTGCGGTTTGAAGAAGAGTAGAAATCTTCATCTATTTCTACCGATTTCATTAAGATATATCCTTCTCAGCTACCGTGAAAATTGTGCAAGAAGGGCTGATTTTGGTCTTGTTTAGCTTAGGCATAATTTCAGAACTAACATTTAGATTAGTGAAGCTTGATAATAAAATGAAAAGGAGAAGAATTAGTTTCATAGAACAACTGAAACAGGTTGAAGATTTAAAATTACCCTTTGTGCCATAATATATTTACGAGATATTTTCTCTACCATACCTAGATTTTAGGGAATTTGCGACGTTTGAAATAATACCTTCAATAATTTGCCACGAACCAATCAATAATTTGTCGTGCAATGCTGATTTTACTAGGAATAGGGGGGAGATTGTCTTTTGTAAACCAATCTGCGTCATTGATTTCAGCTTCATCAACAGAGATTTCACCTCTAGTATAATCTGTTAAGAATCCGATCATAAGAGAATCAGGAAACGGCCACGACTGACTTCCAAAATAAGTAATATTTTCTACCTCTAAACCAACTTCTTCTTTGACTTCCCTCCTTACACACTCCTCGAGGTTCTCCCCTGGTTCCACGAATCCTGCAAGAACACTATAAAGATCAGAGGGGAAACGTGCACCATTGGCGAGAAGAATTTGGGTTGTGTTCTGGTTTATGACCCCCACTATTATAGCTGGACTAATCCTAGGAAAATTAAGAAGACCACAATTAGGACAAATTTTTGCACGTTCTTCAGGATTAACTTTTGTACTAACTCCGCAAGAACTACAATATTGGGTTGTTTTATCCCAGTTTATAAGTTGAAACGCACGACCAGCTATCCAGAGGAGCTCTTCTTCTAATACTCCATACAAACTACGTAACCCGAGAAATAGCATGTCTTTAGGTGGTTCTATGTCAGGTGAAACCTCTCCAAAATAACAAGGATAGTTATCTAGTAGTCCAAAATATTGTTTTCGGATGATGTCTAGATTAATTTCAGTAATATTTGATATGAATGGGATAACAGCTCTATCTTTCTCAAAAAAAACCAATAAATCATTCTTACGAAAGATAAAGTAATAACAAGGACTGATATCGCCAAGTGAGGGTTTCATTTCATATTTAAATGGCATGTCTAGGCCCCTTCTATGTTTATTCACATCTTTCTTTCATTCAATCTTTTTTCAATTTTTAAAGTGCCTTTTAAATTAGTAATTGCCAGTTAAAAAGCATCGGTGTTTCAGTATAAAATGCATTTTTTTTATCTCCACATACAGCTACGATTCTTGAAATATCTCGAGCAAACTAAAATTCCAAGAAAAAACATGAGGTGTAAGAATTAGACTATTCTAGATTCCTGGGGAGCAACATCATAATACCCAGAGTTAGTATTGTAACTAACAATATGAAAATTCTTCAGAAGGTTTAGTCATTGACATATTCTAGATTTTTATAATCCGTATATTGATCGGTCTTATGATTCTGGGTTCTCTCATCATCAAAGAATTTAGAAGGATAAAGTCCGACAAGCGGTCACTGGCTCTTATGTTTCTGGTGCCGACCATCATAATTATTTTTTTCGGTCTCAGTGCTGGAGAATCTCTTACTTCACCATATCGAATCATAGTGATAACTCACGACCATTTACCTCAATCTACATTGTCAGTTAACGGCACTTTAGTTGTTAATAGCCACGATTACTCGGATATCTTTTTTGATATACTTGAAAATCAAACGGAATCGTTTGAACTTTTGGAAATCGATAATTCTTTCCTCACATCTGCTCTTGAATCAGCTGAAGAACAAATTCGACTAGAAGAAGTAGATGTAGCTGTTCATCTCGCTGAAAATTTTACTGAGTCCATCACTTACCACCGAAATTTAACTTTGTCCCTCTTTATTGACGGATCTGACTTGAGAGTGCGTGAAGGAATAACAACAGCATTTCAGGAATTATTATTACTCCTGATTTCTGAAATCCAGACAGAAGAAGAAAATTTTACCGGGAGTGAGTTTGTTTTTAACCTGCCAACTCTGGAATTTGTCGTTCCTTCTTGGGAAAATCAGGTATTAAACAATGTCATGCCAGTTGTCATTCCCTTTATCATCATCAGCGCCACGATGAATCTAAGCTCTACAGTCATAATTACTGAGGAGCCCTTGGGAAGAATGCTTCTCACTCCAATGAGTAGGAGGGATGTTATATTATCCAAATGCATAATGTACAATTTCATTGGATTTATCCAGAGTTCTCTCATTTTCATCATGGTCTATTCCTTCGGGTTGTTTGTTCAGGGACCCATTGAATTTTTTTATCTCGTCATGATATTAACTTCTCTTACGGGTATAAACATTGGATTATTCATTTCTAGCTTCGTCCCGACAGAAGATACGGCCAATCAGGCTTATTTGTTTTTTTTGATTATTTCAATGGTATTCTCAGGGAACATGGTGCCTGTGAATAGATTTAATGCTTCTCTAAAGATCATCGGGAACTTTTTTCCAGTCCTTCATGCAAGGAATATTATCATGGATCTAGCTTATCGAAATGTGGTAAACGTGACAGCTTTTACATGGTTAATTGGTCTCAGTTTAGGTTATCTCATGCTAGCATTCATTTTTTACAGGTTTAAGAGGTATGATGTATAGAAATGTCGAGATTTAGGATAATTTCAATGGTGAAAAAAGAATTCAAGATATTCCGGACTGATTTTCTTAATTTCACTATTACTCTCGTGTTACCACCAATAATAGTAGCTTTTTTAGCATTAACCAATCTTATGGCTATCACTGCTCCAGAATTGCAAGTAGCAGTAGTCATTCAGGATAATCAAGTCATTGACACCCCATATTCTAGTGAATCCCAGCTTGCTAATTTCTCCTCGTTAATGATCCAAGCAATAGACGAAACAGAGGGTTTAGTTTTATTAAAACGCTTCAACGTTTCAGTAGATCCTCATGCTTTATCAGAGGCACGCGAACTCTTACTGTCGAGAGATGTTGATGTCATCTTCATCATTCCTTCAGACTTTAGTGAAAACATCGTTGCTAAAAGAATGGCTACCGTGAGTAGTATCATTGACTCTAGTGACATAAAAGATACTCAACGTCGCTTGAATTTGCTCCAGGAATCAGTTGATCATTTTAGAAGTAGTAATGGCTTAGAACCTGTCATTTCCTTTAATGTGGATGAGTATTTTCAGGTACCCAATTACAGTCAGAATAAAGCAGAATATCGGACAATGATTATTGACAACCTCTCATTCATCGTTTTCTCAATTTCTCTCATTCCCTCTGTGCTGATTGTTGTTAGGGAAAAACCGCTAAAACGGCTTCTGTTAACACCTCTTTCCAAGACGGAAGTACTCACGGCTAAATACATCACATACACTTTTTTACTCGTTCTTCAAGCGTTTTTAATGTTCGTTGTCATCACTGGGGTGATGGGCCTTCATGTTGAGGGAAACTTGTTTAATTTTTACCTTGCTATGCTTATTGTTGGTTACCCAGGAGTCACTCTGGGCATTATTATCAGTATCTTATCCAATAGTTCAGGAGAAGCAAACCAGTTATATGTAGCTGTTCTAGTAATCAACATAATGTTGTCCGGAATGTTTATTCCTTATGAAAGCATGCCGAGCTACCTCCAGTCTCTGTCAGTATTTCTCCCTTTATCACATGGGCCCCCGTTATTAGAGCAAGTTATTACGAAAGGTACGGATTTAACATTTTCTAATTTCAATGTATTTTCGCTTGTTTTCATCAGTTTGTTCTGCATACTACTTTCCTATGGCATATTCCTACGAAAGAAGTACCAGGTATAAAGAAGTGCATAAATTGAGCAGCGATAGCGTAATAAAAGTTGATAATCTGCATGTTAGATTTGGAAAAAAGGATATCGTGAAAAATATTTCATTTAATATTCATAAAGGAGAGATTATAGGTATTCTAGGCATTTCCGGCGCTGGGAAAACGACAGTAATAAGAGTGTTGACCTGTCAAGTAAGTAACCGTCACTGGAAAGGATCTGTGCAAATCACAGGTCATTCACCCAAAAAATCAAGTGCAAAGAAAAAAATCCTGTCAAAAATCGGCTATGTTCCACAGTTTGAACGAACGAATCTATATTTTCAGCTGAACCCTCTGGAAAACGTTGAGATTTTTGCCTCAACCTATGGACTGGCGAAAAAAGATGCTCATGAAAAAGCACATGAATTGTTCAGCATCCTTGATATCCCACAAGACACTCTGAAAAATCCCGTAAAAC
>JAEOTU010000327.1 GCA_016839665.1 Candidatus Hodarchaeota archaeon | reverse complement strand
CAATTTGTCTGAACTCAACCAAATGCCTAGCAGTTTTTACACTTTTAGGATGCTCTAGACGAAGGTTTGGCGATAAAGCAAACACCTTTTCAAACGATGAAATAATCATCTGCTTGTAAAGTATCATGCTACTCATTATCTTGAAAGATGCACCGTAATAGTCAATACAAACCTGTTTCGCTCCACGTATTCCAGGATCTGTTGCAGGTCCGATTATGGGTGCTAGTATCTCAATAAAAACCATTATCTCTTAAGAATGCTCTAATGGATGTGAGGATTTGGTCTTGAATCTTTAAAATTAACTTCGTCTTCGGATGCCTAATTGCACTGAATCTAAACTTAACGGATTCCAGTGAGCTCAGATCTTGGTGATCCATGAAAAATATAGTATCTCTACCTATTCATTAAATTATCTTGAAAAAAAATGTGAAAAATACGAAATTACACAAGATTTTTATATATTCATCATAAAAATTACCTCATGAAACCATTAGATGTCAAAGATACGAAAATACTTAAAATATTACAAGACAACTGTAAAAAACCAGCGAAGGAAATCGCTAGAAAAATAGGTAGCCCAATAACCACCGTCTACTCAAAGATAAAGAGGATGGAAGACCTAGGAATAATAAGGCGATATAAAGCAATCTTAGATTCAAAAAAACTTGACAAAGGAACAACTGCTTTCATCTTAATGTCATTTGTCTATCGACCAGGAGGTAGAGAGAAACCACTCTCACAGCGGGATGTGGCAAAACAGATTGCAACTATCCAGGAAGTACAAGAAGTACACATAATAACTGGAAGTTGGGACATTCTTATCAAAATAAGAACCGACCATGTTGACACATTAGGAAAACTTGTGATGGACAGGCTAAGAACAGTTGAAGGAATTGAAAATACATTAAGCTGTTTAGTCTATGAAACAGTAAAAGAAACCACAGATGTACTTATATGAAGTTGGCTAATCCCTTCGTTGAGATGTTCTGCAGTGAATTCAAGCAGAAATATTTCTATATACATATTTAGAAGAACTCTTAATGTATAATGCTAATTTTTATAAAAATTTGTATTATTAATTTAATAATATGTATAACAAATAATCAATCCTCAAATTCTTTATATTGACTAAATAAGTTTTAGTAAATTATTATCGGAATATGATGATGGAAATACAGTATGGTTGTAAAGTATAAAAAGATACATTAATTATAAAGCCAAAAAGTTCAAATTTGACTATTTATATGAAAAGTGTTAGTATAATATCAGACTTTAATGTATTTCATTTACAAAATTGTTGAAACTTAAATTCTTCAAAACAGTATTGCCACTAAAGCTAACGATGAACGTTTGCATAACTTTGAGTTGACCTACTAAAGCACTGTGAAGATCTTTTCGAAATTTAGCATAATGTGAATAGTTTCGGTGGATTGATATGACGATGAATTCCATTTGTAGACCATAACCTCCAGATGAATATATTACATTTGAGTTGTTCTTTACGAAATTATTTAGTTTTTGAAAAAATTCAGATGGTTCTGTATGGCTTCCGCTCAGAAAAGTGAAGATCATCATATCAAACCCTAATTTATTAAAGTTTGGTAAAGCAGTGTAGTCAAGTAATTGTTCCCTTTCTAACATGGCTCTCCTTCGAGTAACTGTGGGTTGGGAGACATCTAACTTGGAAGCTAATTTTCTGTCACTAACTTTTGCGTTTTTAATTAACTCTGCCATTATTTTATAGTCGATGTCTTTCATTTTCTTCATATTGATGTGGTGGACACTGAATCAATAAAAGCATTATGGCTAATAATTTAAAATTAATTTTTATAATTAAAGGTATTTATGTAACGTATCACAACGATCTTTTTTTGTCGGGGAACAACAACTACTCTAATTAAGTCTAGTTTTCCATATTTCTGATTTTAGTTGTTTTATTAAATTATTGGATCTAGATAGTTCAAGTATGTGAATATTGTTAATAATAAATTAATCAACGAATTAAATATCATTAAAACAATTTTTAGCATTAGTAAAACGAAAAATATTAATTCTTGTTTTTTATAATTAAATTACCAGATCGAGATGAGATCCTTTGGGACTCTCCAAAGCTGTCGTAGAAGAAATTAAGAAATCAGTCAGTCAAATAGGGCAGTTGTACCCAATTCTAGTTGACAATTCTGGGAATATAATTGATGGAAATCATAGATTCAATGTAGATAGAAACTGGAAGAAAATTAAACTTTGTAATGTTAAGAATAAAAAAAGCGCATTAATTGTCAAGATAATCAGTAACTCTTGCAGAAGAGTAACTTCTTCTAGTGAAAAATCAAAAACACTTTCAGAACTTGCTAAAATCTATCAAAGTGAGGGAATTGAACCGGGAAATATCTCTAAAAAGATTGCAGAGGATACAGGTATGAGCTACAATTGGGTAGTCAAATATCTCCCTGCAAAATTTAAAGATAATCTGCAATCAATGAAAGGTAGATTGGCTACACAGCGTAAAGCCAATAATGTTTCTGCGTCTCCAAATAACATAATTATTGTTCACAAATACAATAATACCAATTTCGTAAACCTTACAATAAAGAAACAATTTTATGACGAAATAGAAAAAGTTGCAGAATTAATGAATATCTCATCAGAAATGCTAATCACTAGAATTCTTGTTTCAAAACTACGTGAGATAAAAATTAAAATCACACACAAAAATCAAAATGCACTAAAAAACAAAGTTATACGTGCAACATCTTAAGTCACGAAACGCTCTTCCGTGATATATCTATTTCCACTATCAGCTAAAATAGTAACAACCTTCTGACCTTTTTTCAAATAAGTTGCCTGTTGCAATGAAACTGCAACATTAGCTCCCGATGAAACTCCTGCGAATAAACCTTCCTCATTCCATAACCTGTGAGTCATATTAACCGCTTCTTCATTATTGAGAGTGATAACTTCATCAACTAAATTCCTCCTCAGCATATTAGAGATTAAACCTCCACTTATGTCAGTTTTTGGATATGGTTGGTCTGGAATTATTGAAAACTTTGATCCTTTAGGTTGAACTCCAACAATTTTTACATTTGGTATGTTAGCTTTAAGAACCTCTGAAATTCCCATCAATGTACCTCCAGTTCCTATTGCAGCCACAAAAACATCCACTTTGCCATCAGTCTGCTTTAGTATTTCTCGTCCAGTCTCATTATGAGCCTTTACATTTGCTGGATTACTGAACTGTCTAGCCCACCATACATTTTTTTCTTTCCTTTCTAAATCTAAACAAATTTTTCTTCCTGGTAATTCCACTTCAGCGCCATGTACTCCTCCTCCCTCTTCAACATCTGGTCTTATTAGCTTAACTTTGGCACCGAAATCCAGCATCATCTTCACTCTTTCTCGATCCATCTTGCCAGGAATCGTCTCAAAAATAGTAACTTCGTATCCTTTTAATCCACCCACAAATGATAAAGCAATTCCTGTATTACCTGTGCTAGACTCTACAATTCTATAACCTTTTTTTAATTCACCTTTTTTTTCTGCTTCTTCAATCATCTTAAGCGCAATGCGATCTTTTATACTGCCTGAAGGATTTAGATATTCTAGCTTGGTCAATACATCAGCCTTAATACCTTTGGTAATGTTTCTCAATCGAACCATTGGTGTTTTACCAATAAGGTCAAGGACACTGTCAACTACTTTCATAATAATTCAAGCTTTGCTATAGAATATTTTAACTTTTACCAATTTCAATGTTTAATATGCCTATGCAAATTTTACATGAAGTACTCTGTTCTATAATTCGTAACTCTCATCTTCATTAGTAAATGTTTAAGCCCGGTGAATCACTGTTTAGCTCGTTGGTTACGAAAATTATGAAGGATATTAAAGATGCAATCATTAACAAAATCAATTTCAAGAATGTTATCTCATTAACAAGAGAATTAATCAAAATTCCAAGCCATAGGGATATTCCTGAGCAGGAAAGGAGAATAGCTGAATACATAGCTGCCAGATTTGAGAAATCAGGAATTGACGTACACCTAAGAGAAGTTGCAGAAGACCGACCAAATGTTATCGCGAAAATCGATGGTTCTGGAGATGGCTGCAGCCTCATGTTGAATGGTCATATCGATACTGTCCCTATCTATGGATGGACAACTAATGGTCCCATGGCTCATAAACCATATTCTGCTAAAATTAAAAATGGAAAAATATTTGGAAGAGGCTCCTGTGACATGAAAGGTGGCATAGCTTCCATGATTGTTGCAATGGAAGCCATAAAAAACTCAGATGTAGAATTAAAGGGTGATCTAATTTTTACCGGAGTCGTAGGAGAAGAAGGTAGTTGCTCTATAGGTACAAAAGATATAATTCGCAATGGACCAAGTGCAGATTATGCTGTAATCGGTGAAGCGACTCAGCTCAATATAGCGATCGCAAATCGAGGAAGTTGGGATTTTCATATAACAATTAAAGGACGTACAGCTCATTCTGGCGAACCGGAAAAAGGCATAAATGCAATAGTGAAAGCCACTCGAATCATAAACGCTTTAGAAAGTCAGCTAAAACCTATGCTTGAAATAAAGGAACATAGTCTTCTAGGACATTCTGTGATGAATATTAGCAAGATTGAAGGAGGAACTTATGGGGATGTGGTGCCAGATCACTGTGAAATTTCTGTGAGAATTCGTTACAACACACATTATACAAGAAAGCAGCTTGAACAAATCGTTAATGAGATGGTTTTCGAACTAAAGAAAGAAGAGCCTGAAATCGATGTTTCAATTGCTACACAGATAAAATCTTGCTCTTCAAAATATGGGGAAGTCACTTTAGAAGGACTTCCAGCAGAAATTTCGCAAAATTCGCTTGTTGTGGAAAAATTTAACCAAAGCATAAAAGAAGTTACAGGAACTTTCCCCAAAGTAGTTGGGTTTAAAGGTTGGACAGATGCAGCTCTTTTCGTAAATGATGCAGGAGTTCCAGCGATAAATTTCGGTCCAGGTAATGGAGGTGCACACTCTCCATTAGAATATTTAGAGGTAAATCAACTTAGAAGAGCAACACAGATTTTTGCTTTAGCAGCACTCAATATATGTAATGTTGATAGAAAAGTTGTTGGTTTAGAAAAATAAGAGATCTCTGCAGCCTTAATTAGAGGGTTTTAATCCTCAGCGATCCTTCTTTCCTTGATAAAAGCAAAAAATAGAGCTGACAGTAAAGCTGAGGACGCACATATAATCCAAATCCAAGTGTATGATCCTGTTGTGTCAAGTATATATCCTGACAAAGGCGGTTGGATAACGAATGAAAGCATTGCCATCATGTTTTTTGCACTCAAAACTACACCCAAAGCCTGAAAATCGCAAAGTTCAGTTAGCAATGCTGTGGATGCTGGAATATAGAAGCCTACAAACAATCCTAAACTGAATAATATGATTAACGAAAGTGTTGTTTCAGGAGCTAGTGGAAGTAATATACAAAGCATTGCGTTTGTTAAAAGAGATCCAATTATTACTGGCTTTTTATTCCAAATGTCTGCAGCCCATCCAGCTATTGGTTTGTTTAGCACAGTAATGAAATTAAACGCTGAGAAAATTATTCCAGCAAAGATAATTGTAACGCTAAGATCTGTGACCACGAAATCGAAGATCCACATTTTTATCGCAGATAAATTGATAGCTGCGAAAAAAGAAGCTATGAAACTTAATATTATGCCATTATTTACTATAATTTTTCTAAAGCTAGATCCTAACGATGAATTAAGATTGTTTTTCTGTATCAAATATCGACTACGCATGAAAAATCCTAAAATTCCAGTGATGATTCCTGGGACGCCTGATACGAGGAAACCGAATCGCCAATTTGAAATCAGAGTTAAAGGAGGAATCACAAGTCCTAGAATGATTAATGCTATTGTAGAAGCTGTTATAAAGATACCAATTGCTTGTCCTTTTCCGTTTCTCTTAAAGGTGAGTGATAAAAGTCGCAAACTAGGAACATAAATAAAAGATGCAAAAAAACCTGTCATTAGTCTTAAGAGGAAAATTTCGAAGAATGTATTTCCCAAGCTTGTAAGCGAGGTTATTATGCCCATAATAATTAGTGTTAAGCTCATTAGTTTTTTATTATCAACACGATCAGTTAGAATTCCAGCAGGTACTTGCATCAATGCATAAGTGATGAAAGGAGCTGTCATAAGCCAGCCTGAAAGAGTTTTTGTAAGTCCAAGGGGATCTTCTGCAAATGGAAATATTGTGGACCAATTCATACGAGCAAAATGTGTTGAGAAAAAAGCTGACCAGCAGAAAGCTAGTAGCATAATTTTTTTTGTATTCTCGCTATTTTGCATTTAACCACTAGGCTTATTAGCACAAAAACTTTGGATTTAAACTTAATTGGAATAGTTGGAAATTGGTGTTATGGATTTTTGGATTTGAAACCCGACTTTCCTCAAAGAGAATATGAAACACGATATATGAAAGCTAGAAAATTAATGGCAAAGGAAGGGATTAACGCCCTTTTGGCAACTGACGTTACTAACTATATCTACTTCGGCGGACATAAAAGTAGTCCCCAAGTGGCTGTTAGTAGACCAAATGTATTGATTTTGCCAATAGAAGATGAACCAATAATTATTGCACAAAGTCTATTTGAAGATAGAATAAGAAACTCATCTTGGGTTAAAAATTTCCGACTATGGAAGGATTTTCCTTTTACTGATCAGCATATAGTAGATGCACTTGAAGAATTCAACCTAAATTCAGGAAAGATAGGTGTTGACCTAGGCGCTGAATATCGATTGGGAATGTCATATTTGGATTTCGAAAGACTGAAAAAGAAGTTGAGAAAAGTTGACTTTGTAGACGCAACTAGTATCTTTTTAAAAACGAGGCTATCTAAAACCAAAGCTGAGATAGATTGTATAAGAAAAGCTTGTGATATAACTGCAAAAGCTTATGAAAAATTATTTGAAAATTTAAAACCTAACATGAGTGAGATCGACATCGCAAAATTGATGATAACTCTTATGATGGATGACGGAAGTGAGGAAGGTTGCTGGACACACCCTCGAATTTTTCCTAGTACCTATCTAATGAGCAAACCTACTGATCGGGCTCTCAAGATGGGTGATCAACTTTTTATTGATAGTGGCGCTGAAATCAAGAATTACAGGGCTGACTTTTCAAGGCTTGCTTTTGTGGGAGAACCATCTGAAGAATTAACAGAATTATATAAGCTATGTAAAGAAATTACATGGAGAGAAGTTGAAGCAACGAAACCTGGAGTAAAGGCTTCAGATATAGCGAAGGTCGGAAGTAATCTACTCAAAAAAGCTGGCATAAAATCAAAACCTGCTGGAAGAGATGGACACGGAATAGGAATTGGAGGATTGGAACTCCCATCAATTTGTTTAACTGATCACACAGTACTTGAAGAAGGTATGGTTATAACTATGGAACCTGAAGTATCGAGCATAACTGTGAAACCCGAAATTTCTGAGAGGAACTCTCAATTCAGATTTGTTCAAGAAGAGAATGTGCTAGTGACTAGGAAAGGCTACGAAGTGTTGTCTTGGGCTAGCAGAGGACTTCATAGAATCTGACTGACACAATTTCTAATAGACTAACGAGTTCAAATTATGTTTACATAAAACTTAATACTCAATTTTTTATGACTAGGCACACATATCAAAGTCACATTGAAGGTTTTGATGTGAGTAAGACCATTCAAGGTATAGCTGACAATGCTTTCGATACTGATGTATTAGTTATCGGGAGTGAAGGGGCAGGAGCACGAGCTGCGTTTGAAGCTGCGAAACGAGGGCAAAGAGTTGCTGTTGTAACAAAAGGTCCAATAGCTAAAACAGGAGCAACTCTTACAGCAGGCACAGATATTGACGCTGATGGACAGAGGATAAGTGAACTCTGTGGCTTACCCGCAGACGAAAGAGATACGAAAGCTACGTTTTTTAAGGATATGCTAGAGGAAGGACGTTATATCAACAATCAAAAGATTGTTGATAGACATGTTGAAGACTCTGCAATCAGAATAAAAGAACTAATGGATTGGGGAATGCGAATCAGCTCAAAAGAGGCTGTTGGTTGGGCTGCAGGACACAGCTTTCGAAGAGGAGTAATGTCTACAGGACGTGAAGTTTGTAAAGCATTGATAAGAATGCTCAATACATATGGAAAACAGATTGAATACTTTGAACACACAATGGTAATAGATCTGCTAACCAACAAAGGTCGAATTGTTGGAGCAGTGGGCGTTGATCTGAACACTGGCGATTTTCTCGCATTTCCAGCTAAAGCTACAATATTAGCTACTGGTGGGGGACTAAAAATTTACCCATTCACTACAGGAAATCAAGAATTAACTGGTGATGGTCAGGCAATGGCTCGAAGAGTTGGAGCTGAATTTCTTGATCCACAACAAGTTCAATTCCTAACCACAACCTTTCATCATCCACCAATATCAATAAGATCCATCAATCCCATCCTAAACATTTCCCCTTGGCTATTAAATCGATTTGGCGAACGCTTTATGATGAAGTATGATCCAGAAAGACTTGAACGTAGTACAAGGGACATGATCGCAGTCGGAATAATGAGAGAGATCTGGGATCGTAAAGGATGGACAGATGAGCTAGGCTCTTACGTACTCCTTTCCATAAAACATCTTCCTGACAACTTTATTGATGAATGGGCAAAAAGAGATTCCTTGTACAGTTCAGAATTTCTAGAAAATTTGAAAAAGAAAGCCATACCTGCATTTTCTGCAAGCCATTTCTATTGTGGTGGAATAAAAATAAACGAGAAATGCGAAACAAATGTACCTGGACTATATGCTTCTGGGGAAGTAACTGGAGGTTGCCATGGATCAAACAGATTATCAGGGAATGCAATTACTCAAGTCATTGTTCAAGGAAAATGGGCTGGAGAAGCCGCTACAGAGTACTCAAAAGGAGCTCCCAAATTCGAAGTAGATGTTGAACAAGTTGAAAAGATAAGAGAGCTCACCTATGCTCCTCTTAAAAGAAAGGATGGCGTTGAGTCAAATAAATTCAAAAGAAAAATCCAAAAAATGGCTTACGAAGATGTTGGAGTTGTAAAAATAGGTGAAAGATTAGAAAGTGCAATAAATAATATTGAAAAGCTGAAGTCGCAGATCCCTGATATTTACACGGCTCATAAAGGTAAGATCTATAACAGATCATGGATTGACGCTCTTGAAATAAGGAACATGCTTGACACATTAGAAGTCATTGCTAGATCTGCACTTTTTAGAACAGAGAGTCGTGGTAACCACTATAGAGTTGATTATCCAAAGACAGACAACGAAAAGTGGATGAAAAACGTCATAGCTAAAGAAGAAAATGGAAAGGTCAAGATTTGGAGTGAGCCCCTTGTAACTACTGAGCTTGGCCTTTCTATGATGCCTAGTTAGATTTGAGGAGTTGAGAGTTTGCAGAAATCAAATGGAGAAACATTAAAAGTCAAAATTCATAGATACGATCCTCGTCAAGACGACGAACCAAGCTACCAAACATATGAAATTCCATTGAAATATGATAACATGACAATGTTAGGTATCCTGATGTACATATACGAAAATTTGGATCCAAGTCTAGCCTTCATGTATTCTTGCTGTAGACTGACTGAACAAGGTAGATGTGGAGTATGTGACATGTTCATTAATGGAAAAGGAGAACAAGCATGTACTTTTTTAGTGAACGAGTACGCAGAAAAAAGTGAAATTGTCGTAGAACCTCCCTTTTCACTAGGTTTTCCAATTATAAAAGATCTTATTGCTTCTCAATATTCGCTTGTGGACAGAGAAAAATTTTTCATACCAAGAGCTAATGCATCGCACAAGTTTAGACAAACATATACAAAAATTAAAAATCAAGAGTGATTTTCGTGGGTAAAGAATTCAATAAATTCATCACCTGCGACCCAATAAAATGTGTTGGATGCGCAATATGCATGCAAGCATGTTCAGCTGCCAAAGAGAAAACTTTCAATCCCTTATTCTCTCGGATACACACAGTATCATTAAGAACACATAATGAACCAATTCTTAATGTGTCAATTTCATGCCAACATTGTAAAGATCCACCATGTGTTAATGTATGCCCACGGGATGCTCTTTCTCAAGATGAAGAAACAGGTATTATTCATGTAGAGACTAACTTTGAAGCCATTAATAGTTGTCATGTTCCTTGTGGATGGTGTCAAACAGCCTGTGAATTTGGAGCAATTATATTGGATCCGAAACTTACAATGGCTGCTGTATGTGATCTTTGTCCCGATGACCGAGTTGATGGAGAACCTCCTTGTGTTAGATCATGTCCGAAAGATGCGTTAAGTCTATTGACAATAGAAGAAACAATAGAGAAAACTGAAAGTGAAACTACAAGAAAAATACTAGATGAATTTGTAGTTTCCCGAGAGCACCCAAAGACCTTCTATGAAAGATATGGATACATACCATTACCTCCTAACCGAGGAGTCTGGCAAAAGAGAGAAACATCAAAAATCTAAATCCAATTCCTTTAAAATTTCTTTTAAACGAGCGCTAACGACCTTTTGAGTATTTGCACTAGCTTTTACTCTAAGCTCTTTAGCAAGTGAATTTATGGATGTTAACTTCTCCAAAGCCTTATTCCATGCTCCAGAGTGGATGGGCGTATGTCGAATATGAGTACGTTTAAAATGAAGGGCTTCCTCTTCAGGACAAACTATTGTACATACACCACAGAAAACACAAAATTCTTCATCCACCTTGACTTTTCCATCTGACCCAACATATAGCGCTCCTGGAAATGGACAGACATCTACACAACCGTGGCAATCTTGAGGACATTTTTCATTTTTAATTGTGATTTTTCCTTGAAAGATCTTTTTTGTTTTAATAGCGTCTTGAGGACATTTAATATTACAAAGCCCACAACCAGGGCATAAGTCTACAGTAACATCCACTAAGGGTTCAATGGTATAATTACTGTCTTTTTTTGCCTTTACAATCTGACGAGCTCTTTCTAATGGACTCATTCTTCTTGTTTTAATTATTTTCAATGGACAAGCTTTTTCACAATCGGAACAGCCTACTTCACACTTAGAAGTGTCTATTTCAATCTCGTGAATAAGGTTAGGGAAACTCTCTGCCAAAACTACTGGTATGCAATGTTTACCATCAACCCTTGTTTCGAACGCTCCGAAGGGACATATTGCCTCACAAATTCCACAGTAATCGCATTTTTCTACTTTAATATCTAAAGTTGGTCGTTGAGTTTTTCCTTCTTGATCTTTCTCCTCAACTTTCTCTATTTCGAGCGCGTTTCTAGGACAAACGACTTCACATATACCACAGCCTTTACATAGATTCTTATCCAAAATTAGAGAGTATTGTTTTGCATGATGGATTCTATCAATCCAAAGTTTGGTCTCATCTTCTGACCTTTTTAATCGTAAAGGCATTGAGCTGTCACTGGTGTTTTTCCTTGAATGTAAACATTTAAATTGTTACCTTTAAGAAAAATATTCTCCCAACTCCCTGGTGAATTGTTGTGTTTGGATATACTGGAAAAATTTTGTATGTAGATTTGAAAAAAAAATCTACCAAGGAGAAAAGTTTTGATGAAGAATTCGCAAGAAAATATATTGGTGGAGTTGGCTTTGCAGTTCGATTATTATATGACGAAACTCCTCCCAATGTTGATCCACTTTCTCCTGAAAATAATTTAGTCTTTGCTACAGGACCTGTTTGTGGAGCCTATGTACCCTGTGGTTTTAAGTGTACTGTTGTAGCAAAATCTCCTTTAACTGGGTTCTTTGGTGAATCAAGTACAACAAGTTTTTGGCCTGAACGATTGAAACTAGCTGGTTATGATTCGTTGTTGATAAAAGGAAAAGCAGATGAAAAAACCTACATCTTTGTGGACAATAGCATAGTTGAATTCCTAAATGCAGATGATTTGTGGGGACACAGTCCTATAAAAACAGCAGAAACGATCAAGGAGAGATTAAATGATGAGAACATAAGCGTAGCAGCTATTGGTAAAGGTGGAGAAAACCTCGTTGCTTTTGCTAGCATATACAATGATCATGCTCCAGGGCAAGGAGCCAGACGAACTGGCATGGGGGCTGTTATGGGTTCAAAGAATCTAAAGGCTATAGCTGTGAGAGGGACAAATAGCATAGACGTTTCGGAAATCAATCAACTTCTAAAGTTTGCAAATGAGTTCAACTCCCGGTGCCAAGGATCTTGTACTGAGAAGTATAGGTTGATGGGGACACCGACCAATGTATCCACCTTCAACGAGAGAGGATTTCTACCTACAAAAAATTTTCAGATGTCACAATTCGAAGATGCAGATGCAGTTAGTGGGGAAACAATGCTAGAGAAATACACTATTCGAATCGATGCTTGTGGTAGCTGCCCTATCGCTTGTGATCATGTCTGTTTAGTCGAGGAAGGTTCTTTTGCAGGAACTTTAGCATCAATTGATTATCAAGCACTTTGGGCTTTTGGGGCTAATTGTGGAATCAATAGCTTTCCAGCAGTTCTCAAAGCTGTATCTCTATGCGATGAATATGGCTTAGACGCTATAAGCACTGGAGGTACAATTGCATGGGCGATGGAATGTTATGAGAAAGGAATACTGACAAATACTGAGACTGAAGGAACCGATCTTAAATTTGGGAATGCTGAAGCTTGTTTGAAACTAATAACTGATATTGCATTGCGTAGAGGACTTGGCAAACTGCTATCTCAAGGTGTTAAAAAAGCATCTCAAGAAATTGGAAAAGACTCTCAAGAATTTGCTATGCAAATAAAAGGCTTAGAAATGCCTGGATTTGACATAAGAGCTTTAAAAACGGCTGCTTTAGGATGGGCTGTAGCGGCACGTGGAGGCTGCCATTCCAGATCACTTGCTTACGAGTATGATATTGCGGGAAACGATGAAAGAATAAAAACAAATGCTGGTCGTGCAGAAATAACCAAAGGCTCGGAAGACTGGGCTACTATACTCGATTCTCTGGCCATGTGTAGATTCATCAGGAAATGTTTCAAAGATCCCTATCAAGAAGCTGCACAGTTCTTAAAATACGTAATAGGAATGGACATAACTTCAGAAGATCTAAAAACCGTCGCTAATCGTATCAACAATCTCAAGAAAGCTTTTAACATTCGAAATGGGTGGACAAAAGACGATGACACAATACCCAAGAGAATGTTAATTAATCCCATCCCAACAGGTCCAAATAAAGGAGAATTCATTAAACCCCAGGATCTCAAAGCTATGATACATACTTATTATCAGATGAGGGGTTGGAATGAAGAAGGGCAGATTCCAAAGGATAAACTCTTGGCATTAGGGTTAAATAAAATAGCGAATGAATTAGGAATTTAACCCACTAAAGATACTAACTATGTTCGAATGGAGTATAGCATTTTGAAGATAACTAGCGCATTAAGCAATTTTGTATATGAGATTCAATATGAAGATCTTCCGAAAGAGTATATTAACCAAACAAAATTAGCGATCCTAGACACACTTGGCTGCATAATACTTGGATCAAAAAACTCCTCAGCAATGTCTTGCATAAAACTAGTGGAAAAAATTGGAGGAATGGAAGAAGCATCCATTTTTGGAACAAGTCTAAAAACAAATTCGATGTATGCGTCCCTTGTCAATGGTACTATGGGACACAGATATGATTATGACGATGGAATATCCGGTGCACCTCATCCCGGGATAACAATTATCCCTGCTGCTTTGGCTTTAGCCGAATTAAAAAAAACAGATGGTAAGACGTTGATAACTGCAATAAACGCTGGCTACGAGTTGACCATTAGAGTTACCAAAGCTATGGAAGAAGGAGGAAGACTCTCCCTTCACAGTAATTGTTTTGGGGCATTGGGAGCAGCTGTAGCCTCAAGTAAGATACTCGGTTTTAATTTAAAGCAGATCCAAAATACAGTAGGTATATGTGGCGCAATTATACCCGCTTTTCCTTTTGAACCATTTATAGGAGGCGCTATGGTTAAAGATCTTTATGGAGGCTGGCCTGCATTCGTTGGCATTTTCTCAGCTTTACTCGCGCAACATGGTTTAACTGGGCTGAATAATATATTTGAAGCTAAAAGAGGATTTTATCAAGTTTTTGCGAAACAAGGCTTTGATCAATCAGTAATTTTATCAGAACTTGGCAGCAAATTTACTTGGATGGCTGGTCACTATTTTAAGCCTTATTCATCCTGCAGAGGAACGCATGTTGCAATCGATGCAGCATTGAAACTCTTTAATGACGGAATAGATTCCGAGATGATAAAAGATGTTATAGTGGTTGGCAGACCTGAAACTTTCGAGATGAGAGGAGGACCAAAACCAAAAAACGACATTCAAGCTAGGGTAAGTATTCAATACACAGTTGCCGCAGCATTGATCTTGGGTCATGTAGATGTTGACGCTTTTGATGAAAGAAACTTGAGAAATCTGAAAATCACAAATTTAGCCAAGAAGATTAGAACCTACGTTGATCCAAGTATTCCATCAAAACCTCATAGACATGGACCAATAAGAATTTTCATCAAGATGAAAGATGGTAAAATGATAAGCTCTTTTGCTGACGAAGATAGATCACTTAGTGATGAAAAAACTATTGAAAAGTACAAGAATTTGACATCGCGTGTGCTCTCGCAAGATAAAGTCGAGAAGAGCATTGAAGTAGTGCAAAACTTAGAAAAAGTTACTAACATTATGACGTTGGTTGAACTTTTAAAACCATGACTAATCTAGGTGAAAAAGAATTTTGAATGTACACACAATTAATCCATGAATCTACAAACTAAGATAATTCTCTTCCATTGATGGTGATCGTCTAGGTAGGATAAACTAGTATTCTGTTTTCTAACTTAGATAATTTTCTTCCAGTCAAATTTTGGTCTATAACCTAGCTCTCGTTTAGCCTTTTCTATACTCCAAAGAGGTTTCTTAGGTTCAGCATCGAAACTAGAAAGGTTATGGATTGGAACATCAGGATGGAAGTAATTTGCCAGTTTAACAGAATCCCAATCTGAACATGTATTATCCGCTCCAATGTTGAATATCCCCGGGTTAAGTTCCTCTCTCTCTACTGCTTGTCTAAATGCCTCCGCAACATCTGACACGCCTACATACTGCCAAGCTAAATCTTTTAATGCGTTAATGTTGAGATTAGGAAGAGAACTTTGTTTCTCCAAGATTGCTGATGGATCTCTCACATATTTATCAACAAGATTTTTTGTCGATTCAGCAACTATTCCATCGGAGTAAAACCAGACTGTTGCAATGCGCAGGCCCACAAACGTTGAACTCGATCTTTTAGAATACATAAACGCTAGTTTCTCTGAAAGCAGTTTGGAGACCCCATAGAGGTTCTGAGGTCTGCATGGAACGCTTTCATCGACTGGAAAATAAGGCACTCCGCTGTTGGGAGAAGTCCATGTCAGAATCCCTGTAGCACATATACTGCTGGCGTATATTACTCTCGTTACCTCATTGTTCACTGAAGCGTTGAAAACATTGAAAGTGCCTGTGCAATTCACATCCCACCCTTCCTCATAAGAGGGTATCGAAGGCTCTGTTGGAAAAGCTGCCAAATGTATTACTGCATCAGTTCCTTTTATCGCATCATTAATTAACTTTCTATCTCTCAAGTCTCCTTTAGTGAACTCTACATCCAGCTTAGGGGGAAATATATCAAGATCTATTACATCGTGACCAGACTTTTGAAGAATTTTTATGATCTCTAACCCTATTCTGCCTGATCCTCCTGTGACAAGAATTCTCACTAGACCCATTCCCTAGACTTTATTGCATTATCTGATTGGTACACTTTTAAATTCTTTAACTATTCCCATTATCGCCTTTTCAATAGGGATCCTTTCTGTACTTGATCCACCAACAAAGCCAACAACATCAGTATTTTCATAGATGTACTCTGTCTCTTTTGGTCCAACGATAGGTCCTCCATGACAAAGCACTATAACTTCCTGATTTACATCTTTAGCTATTTTGACCATTTCTTGTACTTTCTCTGCAGCTTTAGAAAGAGGGATTTTCTCTGCATACTTTGATCCGTCAAGTCCACCAGCTGTCCACCCCACGTGAGGAATCACGATGTCTGCTGCATCAGCAAAGTGTTTTGCATCTCTTTGTCGATAAACATAAGTCATCGTCACTAATCCCATTGACCGGGCATTCAGTAGAACTTTTCTCTCTTTATTGTATCCCCATCCTGAAGCTGTCATGATCTCAGCATATTCTTCGCCATAATGGCACACAGAAGGGTAATTTATTACCCCTGAGTAGCCTAACTCTTTAAATTTTGATAGAAGGGCGTTTGAATCTCGTGTTTTATCCTTGGCATATATACCTGCAATTAATGGTG
Source organism: Candidatus Hodarchaeota archaeon (assembly GCA_016839665.1). The sequence continues at coordinate 13,543 of JAEOTU010000327.1, read as the reverse complement.
TGTTTTTGACTACATGCATAATTTCATAAGTCATATCTAATGTGATTGTATTCGGATCGCCAATAATTGCAGTTCCAATCCCCAAATGTCTTGCTCTTCCACTTGGATAGACTATAATCAGATCCGCACCAGCTACATCCGCGCATCTGGCTACGAGCCCATTGCCTGCTCCAACTCCAAGAATAGGACTTTTATTCTTTATGCTTGCATTCAATTTTTCTAAAACTTGCTCTCTTGTGAATCTTTTTGCCATTTTCAATCCAGCTTTGTGGTAGACCAATTAAACTTAAAGTTTTTCGTGATTAAATTACTGCGATAGGTTTTTTCACATTAACCTTTTGTAATATCCAATTAAGAATGCATTGTTGATTATATTTGATTAAATATTCAAAGCCACTCTATATCCTTCATGAATTGCGTTTATCAATTTACGAGGCTCGACGCAATCACCTATCATATAAACAGGCTTGAATTTCGTTTCTAACTCTATTGCTAAATCTTTATTTGCAACGTATCCAGTTGCGTTTACAATTTGGTCGGTGACTAGCTCACTCTTATCATTATTATGAATATTGATAAATAATGCACTCTTGTCCTTTACCTCCAACAACTCCCATCCTTTAATTATCACTACGCTTTTCTCTTTGAAACGTTTAAACAATACAGGTTTGATACGAGCTGGAACATCATGGGCATATCTTCTTCTGGCAACGAGAGTGACTTTCTTATTTTTACTTGCTATATAATCTGCTACCTCACAACCTATCATACCTGCACCGACAACAGTAACATTGTTACCAGTAAGTTTGTTTTCATTACTTAGAACGTCTTCTGCTGTCATCACATGATCTTTTTCTATGCCTGGTATTTTGGGAATTTGTGGGCTGGCTCCGGTAGCTAATATCACTGCGTCAGGATTTTCATCAAGTATCAAATCAACAGTTGCTTTTGTATTTAATTCTAGTAGAATACCGTGCTTCTTAATTTGATTGATAAGCCAATTAGTTATCTCTTCGATTTCGCGTTTACTAGGAGGGATACTTGCTATGATCAGTTGACCTCCTAATTTTTCTTTTTCTTCGTAAAGTATAATTTCGTGGCCTCTTAATTTTCCTACCAGCGCAGCCTGCATACCCGCGGGTCCACCGCCAACAATGACTATTTTCTTCTTTTGATTTGCAGGTGTTAGATGATATCTCCCTTCCATACCTACTTCTGGATTAACTGTACACGTAATCCCCTTACGTCGAAATAGATTTTCAATACATCCGTCAACACAAGCAATGCATTTCCTAATATCTTCAAACTTTCCAACTTTGGCTTTTTTAAGGAAAAAGGGATCTGATAGGAAAGCTCTGCCCATGGCTATCAGGTCTGCTTTATCTTCCTTTAGTATGCGTTCTGCCAATAGGATATCGTTTATCCTACCAACAGCTATAACAGGGATTTCAACCTCTTTTTTTATTTTTTCAGCTAGATCTACTAGACAGCCTCGTGGTAAATACATTGGTTGTTCATACCAATAACCGGTTTCTCGAAGTCCTGCAGAGACATGTATCGCTTCAACGCCAATCTCCTCTAATTTCTTAGCTACTAGCTTTGAATCATCAATTGTTAATCCTCCTTCTATATACTCGTGACCACTAATTCTATACAAAACAGGGTAATCTCTGCCAACTCGATCTCTCACAGCTTCGATTATCTCTAAGGGAAACCTCATACGATTGGTTAAATTTCCTCCGTATTCATCCGTTCTCTTGTTCGTGAATGGAGATAGGAATTGACCAATAAGGTAACCATGAGCTCCATGTATCTCAATCGCATCAAATCCAGCTTGCTTTGCTCTTTCAGCTCCATCAGCAAATTTTTCTACAAGGGCTTTAATTTCTTCCACTGATAAAGCCTTAGATAATACACCTGGAGAGCCAGAAGGGACTTCCGATGCAGAGACTGGTCTTAAACCTCCAGTTGCACCTGTATAAGTCTGTCTTCCTGCGTGATGTAATTGAATTGAAGTTTTTATGTTATAAGAATGGATGATGTTTACTAACTCATGTAAGCGTGCTATAAATATATCTTTGTCAATTCTGAGTTCTCGAGTGAATGTTCCAAGTGGGTAATCTACACATGTTGTTTCAACCATGAGTAATCCTACACCACTTTTAGCTCTTTTTTCATAGTAGTTTATCATTCGACTAGTTACTTCGCCTTTACTAGAAGCAAATTGACTAAACATCGGGGCCATTACAATTCTGTTCGCGAGATTTAATGTTCCAATTTTTGTGGGTTCAAAAATTTTTTCTAGTTTCAATGTTTTCACCTAATCTATTGTTATTGAGCTTTGATTTGAAGGGTTTAATAATTTTGATTACTACTGTTTCTAAGAATAATTTTCAATATTATAAGCATTAAGAAAACCTATCAATACTGTGTAATCTTTTAAAAGACTTCTATATGTAGGGTTAAAGTAATTTCATTGCTTTATTGTCGATGAAAATTTAATTATGCTTACGCGTATTAAGCGTGATGGAGTTTAAGGTCGTGGGAAGTAAGGCTATTGCTCTAATTGGAACACTTGATACAAAAGGAGAGGAGATTAACTATCTACAAAGCGAAATTAAAAGACATGGTTTTCAAACCATCGTGATAGATGTTGGAATATTAGGAAAGCCATTGTTCAAAGCTGACGTTAGTAGAGCGCAAGTAGCTAGGTCAGGAGGAAGTTCTCTCCTTCAACTTATTCAAAGAGCAGAGAAAGGGGTCGAAAAAGAAATCATTGTTAGAATTATGTCAAAAGGAGCTAAGAAGATAGTAGAAAAACTTTGTGAGTCAGGTGAAATAGATGGAGTAATAGCTATTGGTGGAGCTATAGGTACAGCCATCGGAACGTATGTAATGAAGGCTCTTCCTTATGGTTTTCCCAAATTAATGGTTTCAATTGTGCTTGCAGGAAGGTTAAAACAATTCGTAGATTCAAAAGATATAATGTTTATGAATTATCCAACTGATATTCTTGGTCTCAACTTCCTAACAAGAAAGACATTGTCTAATTCAAGCGCAGCCTTGGTTGGAATGTTGAAAAACGAAGAGCATCTTGAAACTCCTCAAAAACTGATAGCAATCACTAGTTTAGGCGTAACAACAGTTGGGGTTCTTGCAGCAAAAAATATGATAGAAGATCTAGGATACGAGGTAGTGATATACACTATTGATACAGAAGGTATGGATGATCTGTTAAGAAATGGACATATCCATGGAATACTTGATCTGACCCCTTGCGAGTTAGTGAAGATCTATGTAACTCAAACATCGAGTAATTTTAACCGACTTTCAATCGCTTATAATGTTGGGATCCCCCAAATATTAGTTCCTGGGGGGCTCGATTTTATAATTTTGCCTTGTTCAATAGACGATGTGCCAAAGAAGTATAGGACAAGAAGGTTGTATAAACATAGCCCATATGTTACACTTGTTAGAGTCAATAAGGGTGAAGCATGTTTACTTGGTAAGAAAATGGCTGAAATTGCGAATAAATCTAATGGTCCTATTGCTATAATAATTCCACTAAAAGGCTTTTCATCAATAGATAGAGAAGGTCAGCCATTCTATGATAAAAAAACCGACAATCAATTCTTAGAATCGTTGAAAAAAAACCTGAGTGAACATGTGAAAACGTATGAAATAGATGCCCATATAAACGATAGAAATTTTATTAATGCTGTGATTAAAATATTCAAAAATCTTTTAAATCGATAACCAATTAATTTTTGGAAAAATCGATAAGTTTAGTTCTTTACAAATGTAGACCGTGTTAGCTTTCTATGGCATATGCCTATCTAGATGGAAGCAAAATCATCAATTTTCCATTTCGTCTCAAATATAGGCTTCGCATTTGTATCATTAATGACGATTGTATCTCCTAAAAGAGCGCCCCATCTGCTTTTGCATAGAGCACCGAAAAGTCCAGGGTGAAGTACAAAGGTCATTCCTGGTTTTAAAATTGTTTTATTTCCCAATCCGAGAACTGGTAGTTCAAACATATCGAGACCTATTCCATGACCAAGTACACCTGTATTTGCGTGAGTTTTTGGGAGATAAATATCCGCAGGAAACCCCTTCTCCTCTAGAACTTTATGCCCTGCTTCTACTATTTCAGTTATCGTTTTTCCTGGTTTTGCTAATGCCAATGTCTCCTTGTAACATGCATATACCGCTTCAAAGATTTCTCTCTCCTTCTTGGGGGGAGTCCCGAATGAAGCCATTCTTATGAATTCGCTGCGGTATCCGCCAAAGCACATATTTAATTCCACTATAACAACATGACGATTCTTGAAGCGTGTTCCTATTGGGTGACTCAGAGAGATCGGAGGAATGAACTCTCCATCAACAGAAATTCCAATCAAGTTTAACATATCTTCAGCTCCACTCTTACGAGCTATATACTCGCACTCTGCAATGATTTCAAAATCTGTCTTACCAAGAATTAGGTTTGTTCTCAATGTTTGAAATGCAGAGTCTATTAATAAACTGGCCATCTTCATTATTTCTATCTCATTGGAACTTTTTTCCTGGCGTTCTAGTGAAAGGATCTCATCTGCATCAGCAAATTTTGCTTTAACCAATTGTTTCCTTAACTTGGGCTCCACTATACCTCTCCAAGTTTCGTGAAAACTCCCCACGACCCCCAAGCGACCATCTGTAACACCAAGTCTTTCTAATGTTTTTACTACATCTTTAATGAGTTCAGACGGTCCAGATCTACCACTTTGCCGGATATCTTCAATCCAAGATACCTGTTTTGCCCTGTAAGGCTTGAGTCGAATGAAAAGTATCGGATCTGATCCATCTGGTAGGATAAGAAGACTTTGGTCATAAATTGATCTCGAATACCAGTTAGATAAATATCGAACGTTTCCAGTGGAAGTTCCACCTGCTCCGAAAACCAAAATTGCATCCATTTCCTTCCTCTGCATAGCTTGTCTAACGGCTTTGATGCGTTGTCTAAATTCTTGTATCGAAATCGAAGGTATCTGTTCAAGTTTTGGCATTGCTAAACACATAATGTTCAATCATTGGGTTCATAAATACTTCCAATTATGGTGCGCACAATATGCAAATCTTCGTTAATTGAGATCACAGTTATAATATTGCGCAAGACTTATCATTGTGCCTTGTTTGTCCTCTTAAGATATGAAGCTTCTGTCAGTTAATGCTCTTAAAACACACATCTTCTCTTTACGGGGATTGGTGAGAGCTGTAGATGGTGTTTTTTTTGATATAGAAGAGGGTGAGACGCTTGGTGTTATGGGTGAGACTGGGTGTGGAAAGTCAATTACAGCTTTGTCCATAATGCGACTTCTTCCTAGAAGGGCACGAATTGTTGGAGGAGAAGTGTTATTCCGGGGAGAGGATATTCTGAAAAGAACTGAACAGGGAATGCGGCGTATTAGAGGACGAGAGATCGCGATGATCTTTCAAGATCCCAATACTTCATTGAATCCAGTATTAAGAGTAGGCAATCAAGTTACAGAAGCATTAAAAATCCATAAAAATATTTCCGACAAAGAAGCACAAAAAAAAGTGATCGAAACATTCAGACTAGTAGGAATATCGGATCCTTCCAGACGTTTTGGGAGTTATCCCCATGAGTTGAGTGGTGGGATGAAACAACGTGTAATGATTGCTATGGCGCTTGTTCATGATCCTCAATTGTTAATTGCAGACGAGCCTACAACTGCTTTAGATACGACTATCCAGGCTCAAATCTTAGAGTTAATGAAAGAACTTAAACAGAAATCAAATTCATCAATTTTATTGATAACTCATGATATTGGTGTGATTGCAGAGATGTGTAATAAAGTTGCAGTCATGTATGCGGGTGAGCTTGTTGAGTATGGAGACGTTGTCTCAATTTTCACAGATCCTAAACATCCATATACTAACGGTTTACTTAAGACATTTCCAAGAAGAGATAAAGAATTAAAGACTATACCCGGTTTTGTACCTGATCCCATTGATCCCCCTTCAGGATGTAAATTTCATCCAAGATGTAAACATGTGCGGGATGTTTGCAAAAACTTGAGACCTAAGCTAATGGAAATAACGAAAGATCACAAGGTTTCATGTCATTTATTGAATTAAGAGTGAGAAAATAGAATGGACATTGATGAAAATAGATTTCTAGAAATTAAGGGATTAAAAAAATACTTCCCAATTAAAGGAGGTTTTTTCTCAAGGACACAAGGCTTTGTAAGAGCTGTTGATGAAGTTAACTTTTACATTAGACCAAAAGAGACTTTTGGATTAGTGGGTGAAAGTGGTTGTGGGAAGACTACTGTAGGCTTTTGCACATTGAGACTACTTGAACCCACATCTGGTCAAATTTTTTTAGAAGGCACTAACTTATCGAAGTTGGGAAAGAGTAAGCTAAGAATGATGCGAAAAGACATGCAAATAGTCTTTCAAAATCCCTTCTCTTCTCTAGATCCAAGAATGCCAGCTTTCGACCTTATAGCAGAACCATTAAAAGTTCATAAACTTATGCCATCCAATCTCATTGAAGAAAGAGTTATAGAATTACTTCAACTAATGAACCTTGAACCAAAGGATGCCTTCAGGTATCCTCATGAATTTAGTGGTGGACAGCGACAAAGAATCGCAATTGCTCGTGCGTTAGCCTCAAATCCGAAATTTATTGTACTTGATGAGCCAACATCAGCCCTAGACATATCAGTGCAAGCCCAGATACTTCGATTGTTAAAAGAGCTTCAGCAAAGATTAGGATTGACTTATCTGTTTATTTCACACAACCTTGCAGTAATAAGAACAATGAGTGAACGAGTTGCAGTGATGTACTTGGGGAAATTTGTTGAACTCGCTGGATACAAAGAAATATTTACCACACCTTTACATCCTTACACTAAGGCTTTGATATCTGCTGAGCCAATCCCCAATCCATTAGCTAAACACAAACGGATTGTACTAAAAGGTGAAATACCAAGCTCAATAGAGCAGATTCCCGGGTGTTCTTTCCATTCGAGATGTCCATATAAAACAGAACGATGTAAAAGGAAAGAACCGAAATTAGTTGAAGTGGAAAAGAATCATTACGTAGCTTGCCATCGTGTAGCTAAATTATCACATAACTAAATTAAGGGGGGTAAAAGCTTTATACCAATGGGGCTTATATCGAAGCTTTAGGTTATCGAAAATGAAAATGAAATTGACAACAACAATAATTTTAGCATCAATGCTTGCATTTAGCTTACTTCTACCTGTACAAATTAACCCTTCGTTTGCTCAAGATGAACCAGTTTATGGTGGAACTGTAACGGTTGCTCGGTATGAAGACACTCAAACTCTTAATCCAATCTTAGCTCCTGGGATCACTGCACTCGAAACTTGCGGGTTACTATTTGATGGACTTCTCCGTCTAGATGAAAACGGAGTTCCTCAATTACACTTAGCTACAAATTACGATATATCTACAGATGGAAAGAATTATACATTTACGCTACGTGATGGCGTGACTTTTCACGACGGAGAACCTCTTACTGCAGAGGACGTAAAATTCACTTTTGACCAAGCTCTCAACGAAAGCGTATCATTTATGTATGCCTCTTATTACTCAGCCATAGATGAAGTAGTTGTAGTCAACGACAACACAATTGAATTTCGTTTAAGCGAGGAAAATGGTCCTTTCCTCTCATGGATGAACCTGCCAATAATTCCAAAGCACGTATTTTCACACAATGGAAATGTTGACCTAAATAATGACCCTGCTAACACTGATCCAATAGGATCTGGACCGTTCAAATTTGTTTCATGGGTGCCGGACGATCGAATTGTTCTAGAAGCAAACGAAGACTACTGGGGAGGACGACCATACCTAGATGAAGTAGTATTCCGAGTAATCACTGATGAAGCTACAATGGCTGTAGCACTTGAAAATGGAGAGATCGACTTCGCTCGTGATATAACCTTTGCTGATGCTGACAGACTACAGGGACATGCAAATATCACGGTACTGATTGGCCCTCCAAATTACATCAAAGGTCTCCGCGGATGCTTTAGATGGTCATATTTCAATAAAACTAACCCAAACTCACTCGCGCTCAGACAAGCAATAGGCTATGCAATAGATCGAGAGGGAATCTCTGATTCAATCTATTTCGGACTTGGTGCTCCTGCGCATTCCCCAATACCGGCAGGTTATTCCTTCTGGCACAACGAAGAAATGCATACAGGCAACATACTCACATATAATTCTACCAAAGCAAATGAAATTCTAGATCCAATATATCCTAAAGGGGTCGATGGATGGCGATTCGAGATGGAGTTGGCGGGATATACAGCTGACAGAGAGATGCTTGAAATTGTTCAATCTAACTTAGAGGATGTAGGCATTAAGATAAACCTCTGGATTGGAGAGAAATCTGCTTATTGGGCAAAAATTAAAGGTTCACCATACGAACTGGGAACTTGGTCTTGGGTTGCAGTTCCAGATCCTGCCTGGATTCAAGTCGCCTATGCTAATTGGACAACTAGCAGCTACACACTTATGGCCTCTGGTCTTCCGAATATGACAGGTAACTATTGGGATTCAGGCAACGCTACTCAATTATACAGCCTATTGAAATCTGGTGAAACACTCAGCGACCCAGATGAACGCCAAGCCGTTTACTATAGAATTCAAGAAATTATTGGATATGAAGACCCATTCATAATTTTCCTTAACTACAAACCTTGGCCTCATGCATACGCAAACAATTTGAAAGGCTTCACAGCAGTTCCCATGATGTTATACGAAACAACTTTGTCAAACAGTCTCCCAAAAGTCTGGATGGTTCAGGAAACACAACCAGTAGATAATACAATAATCTACATAGTCGTAGCAGTGGCTGTCATCATAGTAGTTGTCGGCGTAGCAGCTTACTTCTTAAGAAAAAGAGGACCAGCTTAAACTGGCCCTTCCCATATTTTTATATTTCACCTAATTTGCACATTCGAGTAGATAAGCTGGGTAAGCAAGTTTGACATCCTTCAAAGTGTATGCAACAAGGAGATTAATTCAACTACCCATAGTTCTGACAACAGTTGTCGTAATAATGTTTGTAATCACACGATCTGCTCCAGGTGATCCTGTGACATATTGGGTGGGACCCCATGCCACAGACGCATTAATTAATTCTATGCGAGCTAGATTGGGATTAGATCGACCAATAATTGAACAATTTTCCATATACATATCATCCTTATTACGAGGCGATTTGGGCACATCTGTAGGTCTAATTCATGGTTTTCCAGTAATAGATTTAATTATCCAAAGGATACCAGCTACGCTCCTACTGATGGGAACCGCCCATGGGCTAGTTATTGTGATTGGAATTATCCTCGGTGTTCTTTCTTCCAAGAAACCATATGGGAAGTTAGATGTGATAACTACTTTGACTGCCCTAGTAACCTACTCTATGCCCGTTTTTTGGCTGGGAATTTTATTGATGCTATTCTTTTCTTTATATCTTGGGCTTTTTCCATCTTATGGGATTGCAACCTATGGATTAACTGGGATTCATTATATTTTAGATGTACTTCACCATCTATTTTTACCTGCTTTAACGATAGCTTTGGGATATAGCGCACTCTACTTCAGGTTGACAAGGACTAACATGCTTGAAGTGTTGGAGACTGACTACATTAGGACAGCTCGAGCGAAGGGGGCTAGTGAAAACACAGTATTCTACAAACATGCGCTGAGAAATGCTATGATACCTATTGTAACCCAAATCGGCACTGATTTAGGGATGCTTGTCACTGGAGCTGTACTAACGGAGACCGTATTTGCATGGCCTGGAATAGGAAGGCTAGCGTATGATGCAATGATACAACGCGACTACCCTGTCATCTATGGAATTTTCCTCATATCAACAATATCTGTTGTAATAGCTACTTTCATAACGGATATCATACTTGCATATGTTGATCCCAGAATTAGGTATAAATGAGGTATAACAAATGGAAATCAAGACTAAAAGTTCCAAACTAAGGATTAGATTTCACCTATTGATCAAAAATCTTAAAGATTTTTGGTTACGGTATAGCCGAAACAAACCAGCGGTCATCGGATTGGTTATTATCTTTGTATTGGTAATCATAGCTATAATTGCCCCATATCTACCCCTTAGAGATCCAATGGCCATCGATACCAGGAATGGGCTTCAACCACCAAGCTTAGATTATCCTTTTGGAACTGACATACTAGGAAGGGACATTCTCAGTAGGGTTGTGTTCGGATCAAGAGTCTCACTTCTTGTAGGATTCTTAGCTGGAGCTGTTACAATCCTTGTGGGAACAGCAATTGGAGTAATTGCTGGATATCTAGGAGGATTAATTGATGATCTATTAATGCGAATTACTGAAATTGTATTAATAATCCCTGCTTTCATGCTCGCTATACTTGTTGTGGCAATATTCGGGAGCAATCTAATGATGATTGTAGCTGTTATCGGATTTCTGCACTGGCCTTCAAGTGCTCGTATTGTCCGCTCGCAGGTGCTTTCCTTAAAAGAGCAAGAATTCATTCAAAGCGCTAAAGCAATAGGGTGTACTGGAATTCAAACAGTTTTTCGTCATCTCATCCCAAATATTGTATCGTCTATAATAATTCTATGGTCTTTGATGACAAGCAGAGCCATTATCATAGAAGCTTCCTTAAGTTTTCTGGGACTGGGGGATCCAAATTTCGTTACTTGGGGACAGATGCTGTTAAGAGCTTTGTCCTATCTTAGGATAGCATGGTGGGGAGCTGTCTTTCCTGGAATAGCTATATTTCTCACAGTTATCTCTTTTAACATGACTGGAGAAGGACTCACAGAGGCTTTTAATCCAAAACTTAGAGAACTTTAATTTAGTTGATATAATTTTACGCATGTATATTTAAACTTAGGTTATATTAATAGAAAAACCTCATTAAATTTCAATATTACATTGAGGATTCAATATATTATTAGGATCAAACATTCTTTTTATTCCCTTCATCAGTTCTAATTCTTTCTCTTTTAAATTTAGGTGAAGTTTATCTGTTCTGATTTTTCCAATCCCATGCTCACCTGTTATTACCCCTCCAAGCTTAATGGCAGCTCCATATATCTCATCTATTATTTTTTCTATGTAATCCACATTATCTGCGTTTTCATTCATTATATGCACATGAAGATTACCATCTGCGACATGGCCATAGACAGGTAGATTAACGTTATACTCCTTTGTAGTGTTCTCTACAACCTCGATTACTTTACCAATTTCAGCTGGGGGTACAGTAATGTCCAAGATATCAGCAGTCTCTCGTTTCAAAGCAGAGTAAATATTACTTCTTATCCTAAGAATTTTATCTTGTTCATCTTGAGATTCTGCGAAAAGAGGTTCAAGGGCGCCATTGTCTTTGCATATCTCAGTTATTTTCAGACTTTGTGATAAAATAAGATCTCTGTTTGCTTCAGTTATTAATATTAGGAGACAGCATTTTCCATCTTTGACTGGCCAAGTTTCACCTATATGTTTAGCTGTTTTTTCCATCAAGTCTTTTTCAACATATTCTATGGCTAGTGGCATTATGCCACTCTGTAATATTTTCGGGACACTATTTACTCCATCGTAGCAACTGTCAAATGGCACTATTAGCGTTGCTGCTGGACCAAATTTTGGAAAAAGCCGGATAATCGCCTCTGTTATTACAGCTAGTGTTCCTTCACTTCCCATTATAAGATGCATCAAATCATAACCCACATTGCTCTTCTGCAGTTTCCCCCCAAGTCTTAGGATTTCACCTGTAGGAAGCACAATTTCCATACCTTTTACATAATTTCTCATCACTCCATATTTTATCGCCCTTGCTCCACCAGCATTGCAGGCAACAAGACCACCCACATGAGCACTTTCATCCCCAGGATGCAAGGGAAAAAATAAACCGGCATCATCAGCGATTCTCAGAATCCTTTCAAGCGTCACACCTGCTTCTGCAATCACCATTAAATTCTCTTGATCAATCCTGATGTTATTCATCCTTTCCATAGAAAGAATAATGCCAACATCAACAGGAATAGCACCTCCTACCAGCCCTGTTCCACCACCTCTAGGAAAAACTGGAATCTTATTTTTATTGGCGAATCCTAAAATCTTGGAAATCTCCTTAGAACTTACAGGTTTTACTAGAATGAGGTCACTAGCAGGTTGAGGTCTAACAGATTCAGCGGTTTCATCAAATAAGTAGTTTTCCATCTGACTCCTATCAGTCTCTATATAGCTCTTACCAACAATGCTTTCTAAACTCTTTGCAATCTGTGGATCCAAATATCGTCCCTTAAAATGCCCTAAATCTATAATTCTTAAGTTTTACTCTTACAAACTTCTATAAAAATTCGCCATGTTAAAAATTGTTTGTCTAACACTCTCAGCAACCTTAATGAATATTGTTCAGGAGCTTGTAAGATTTAACGCAATCACCTATACCCTCCCTTCCAATAGTTACCAACCTTTGATATTTTTCACCTTCTCTTATTTCTGCTTTAAAAAGTGGTTGATTATGCGTTTTTATAAGCTACATTGTGAAAAACCTACTATCCTATGTATGCGCTTCAAATGTCAACAAATCTTAAAATTGGTAAAACTATACTTGTCGTATTCCAATGATTTACATACCAATCATATAAAAATCGATCTTCGCATGCACATAATTATGTATTATTCTATGTATGAAAAGCGACTCTGAATATAGATTGTGGTCTCATAATTCTTTTCATAGGAATGATGAACAGAATAGATCATTATAGGTTGACTGAATCTAGGTAGGTTTTGGCGGGACTAATTTGTTACGGGTTTGGCAGAACAGAAAAGGATTGAGCACCATAATAGTCGTTGCGTTAGGTCTTGTAATACTTGTCACTATAGTGGTTAACGTTTTTCTATGGAATTACGAGATGAATCAAGTTGATTGGGGAAAAATAAAAGAGGACATAGAGATAACAGATATATCTCGCATATCTAATTCTTCTTGGTTTGCAGCCCAAAGCGAATATACTCTGAACACAGGCAGTTGGATCAATGGCACATATACAGATACGCAAACCATTGATGGCCAGTACGAAAGTTTCACTGAATGTTTGAACTGGTGGAATGCAAATTATAGTTATCGAAGACAAGTATCTATTACAAATAATGCAGCAACAACTCTTTCTTCTATCTATTCTATCCTTCTAACAATGGATACTGCCACTTCAATCTCCACAGGCAAGATGCTTTCAAACGGAAGCGACTTGAGAACTGCTTATTGGAATACGTCTTCTTCTTGGGTTGAATTAGACCGCGACATCATAGATATAAACACTAACTCAACACAGATATGGTTTAAACTCCAAACAGCCATTCCCAACGGTATAACCGACAATAACTATTACATCTACTACGATAATCCCAGCGCTGGAGAACCCCCAAAGGACAAAAGCAACGTATACCAATGGTTTGATGATTTTGACAGGCTAGATACTCT
>JAEOTU010000326.1 GCA_016839665.1 Candidatus Hodarchaeota archaeon | reverse complement strand
CCGTTCATTCATATAGTGAACGGAATAAGCATTGCAAATACTGGATCTTGGGTAAGTTCCACCAATGCAACACACCCCAATACTTATGTTAAGATAACTAATTTTCAACAATCTTTATGGTCCTTCATAGGAAATAAACACATACCATTATTAAATACTGTTAACAGGGAGGATGGAGTACCAATTAAGTTGGTTAAGCCGTAAGCGGAGTAAAACAGAAATTTATTGACATTGGTGATAAAAATTATGGATCCACACAAAGTGTTTTATTATCCGTATTCGTATTTTGCAGATGATGAATCCCCCATCTTGAAACTAGCTGCAATATATTTCGATAAGATATACATACTCGACCCAGAATTAGCACACCATGATGGACTTGGGATCTCGGATCAAATGAAATCCGATTTGAATAATTTAGAAAATGCTGGGATTCTTGAACTTGTTAAACCATCAGAAGTTTATAGATCCGAATATCAAACAGGGGATAATTATGAAGAAATTATTACGTCAGGAATCCAAGCTGATCTTGATGATCCCGAATTCCGTCAGATATGTCAAAAAAGTCAGAAACAAAGATGGAACATCTCCCTAGCGAAGATCCCTTCAGCTCTTAGAGATATTCCCCAACTTGGGGATAATAGGATGAGACAATTATTATCAGGAGGGGAGTATGTAGAAACTTATCATCGAATTAACAGATATGAAGAATTTATAGAAACGTCCTCTAGCTCAGATGGGGGGATAGAGTATCGAGTGGCTGATCTTACAAATGTTGAAATTGAGTTTGGAGAAGCAGTTATGATGAACCACGCTCTTGTTTCGGGACTATTATATAAGGGTGCAACCCCGATAACTGATGATCCGTTTCATAATGATGTTTTTCAGTCAAAAATCAAACGTGCAATGAATAATCCTCTTGTAAAAGAGATTTTAGAGGAGAATTATAGCGTTGACCAAATTAATGAATCTCTATTAGTCAACCAGCTGTTTAAAGATAGAAATTTAGAGCTTGCGACAATTCCTAGTGCATATTCTATAGAAGAAATTTTGAAGTACCGGTTTGCCCATGATAACGACTTAAAAGAATGTAGAAATACCCTTGGACTCATGTCTCGTCAAATCCAAGAAAATCCATGGTCTAAAAGTCTTGAAGATGAAATCTATAGAAACATTATCCCCAATAAAGTGAAACCAGCTTTAGATCAAGCGAAAAGAGATCGTGAAGAATGGATGAAACTAAAAAAGCTTGATCCTACCATACCAGCAAGTATAGGGGCAGTTATCGCCCTTGTTGTGCAAACTACTCCGTTAATGCCGATTTCCCTTATTTTGGCTGGTGCAACAGCGCTTCTCACCATTAAAAAATGGTTTTCACGGAAGAAACGGCCAGTAGGAAATGGACTTCACTATTTTGTCGAACTTCAATCGAAGTTAAAGTATACAAGGTAATGAAAGTTGATCAGGTACATTCATACTAGTTCCATTATAAACCATTTTATGATGTGACTAACCTAGGAGAAGCTGAGAAGAAATGTGATAACCAAAATGTAGAAAAGATAAATAAAATGTATTTATATCATGATATCTGATATATAAAAATGGTGATGAGAAATGAATGAAGAAAAAAAGAAGCTAGAAGAAAAAAAGAAGTTAGATGACATCATAAAAAACCTACCAAATTTGCCGAGATTCTCTCGTGTATTACAATATCAAAAAGCATCAACTCAACAGATGAGTCCAATTTTTGAGACAAAGAGTACGTTAAAGAAGAAAAAAACAGTAAAAGGAGATCAAGAGGTGGATAATTAAATGCAGGAACTTAAAAATCATTTAAATGCAGTTATTACAGTAGCATTAGATAGTATTAAATTGAAATGGTCTCAATTTACTCTTGATATTGTGTTGCTAGCGCTTACAGTAGTTCTCAATTTTATTGCTATAATATTACCAGAAATTGGAACTGAGGGAGTCCTTACAACCGCTTTAGCAAGTTCTGGGATGTTTATTGAGATCGCTACTAAAGTATTTACATATAAAAAAGAAAGTGATGAGGATAAAGCTGAAGTAAATGAATTTAATATACTCATGGATCAAAAAATCGATGAAGCAAATAAAATTACCGATTCTGATCTCAGAAAAGAAGCATTAGATGCAATTGAAAATCGAATTATTGATTTTTGTAAATTATTTGCTACGAATCCTAGTTCTTGTTAAACTTGAACTTAATATAGATATATTGATGAAATTTTACGTCTTTATCTAACATCGTCAAAGGCTGG
>JAEOTU010000325.1 GCA_016839665.1 Candidatus Hodarchaeota archaeon | reverse complement strand
TGCATGTGTTTTGTATAATTTTCTTGGAGATCCTCAACCTTTATGACTTTACATCCGTTTTTCTCTAATAAAGCTTTATACCCTTCAATTGTTTCCATATTTGGAAATATCATGAACTCGAAAAGAAAATCAGCTTCTTCTTGGGAGCTCATTGGTGTTGATCCGAGAATCCAATCTGTAAAACCAACTTTCCCACCCGATTTGCAAACTCGTACCACTTCTGCAATTAATCTCTCTTTTGACGTAATGTAACACCATGCATCTTGTCCCCAGACAACATCAAAGGTATTACTTCTCTCAGGTATGTCAAGAGCATTTCCAAAACGATATTCAATCAGATTTGATAGCCCAGCTGCTTCTGTACGCTCCTGAGCTTTTTTAAGCATTGTTTCAGTGATATCAAGGCCAACTATTTGTGTTCCATAATTTTTTGCCAGAAATCGTGCAGGACCACCAAGTGCTGAACACACATCTAATAGATATGTAGTATCACTCACTCCAACTTTTTCGGCAAGACGTTTTGTTTCAGCTTCTCCACCTACATGAATATGCTCACCCATGAGTACTTCCCATAACAATCCAACGGGGCCATCGTACGCATCAGATACATCCTTAACAGAAAAATCATATCTCAATTTCATTGTATTCCCCTTACTCATAATTTTTAAGTTAATAGTTACATTAATGAATGTCCAATAAAAGTGTTCATTTTCGAAAGGGCTTGATCTAAGCGATTTTCGAAGATTTAACCTTTTAAAGGAAATATCTCAAGTTGACACATGCCAATAATTAAGACTAGCTTTGATGAAAAGAGAGAATTAATTGTCATTCTACGATTCATAGTGGGATTGGTATGGTTTGGGACAGTTTTAAGACGCTTATTAACACCAGAGTTCAGTAGTTTTGAAGAAAGAATAAGTCAAATGGCCCAAGGCCCTGCATTATATCCAAATGTATTTATGGATCTAGCTGTTGCAAATTGGTTTTTAATTTTCTTAGTAATCCTGGCATTTGAGATTATTTCTTCAATAAGTTTACTTTCTGGAAGTCTAGCAAGAGGAGGAGCTCTAATTGCAACTGTAAATGGTTTTGCAATCGGAGTAGCTGGGATAGGTCTGGGAATAATAGACCTACTCATTCCCTGGACTGCAGCAATTCTCTCGTTATTCCTATTCTTGTTTTCCCACCCAGGAATGTATTATGGTGTGGACGAAAAATTAAAAGAGAAAAACCTACCCTCTTGGATTAAAATCCTTATGTAAGTCTTCTATGTTAAACTTGCGATTATTGATGGACTACATACTTATATTCAACTACTGATTTAACATTTAAACTAGTTATGCGGTTACTCTGAATTCATTTATATACAAAAGGAAGTTTAAAAAATGGCAAGAGAAGTAATAAAGGAGATGCATGAACAAAAAATCTCTGGAGGTTATCTCGTTCTACTACGTCTTACTCTTGGGCTAGCATTTCTCACAACTTGGCTTAGCAATCTCACCAAGGGAGTTTTTACCACATCTGGGTCTGATTTTGGTTTTGAGGGTACGATTCGATACTTCATTGACCATCCCGATCACTTTTCCACCCCAGTAGATACAATAATCATTGATCTTATTTTTCCAAATTGGGTGCTCTTTGCTTTAGGATGGATGATTTTTGAGCTTGTAATTTCTATCACCCTTATCTTCGGTTTATTCACACGACTTGGTTCAATAATTGGGGCTGGTTCTTCAATTATTTTAGGACTAGGTGCCTTAGGAGTGGATTGGCCCTGGACTTATGCACTACTGTTTATTGGTTGTGTTACATGCGCATTAGTTGGCGCAGGGCGCTGGTACGGGATTGATTACTGGTTAAAAGATAAAATACCAGATAAGGTAGCATTCGTTCTTGTCTAACTTTAAGTTAGACCTTTTCAATCTTTTCTTTTTTTGCCCAAGAATGATCCTCTGGCCACTTATGATTCTTCTCAAGTCTTTCAATTTCAAATATTATACCAGTTTTAGAAGGGCAGTGGATCCGCCATTTACCGTCTTCTTCCCAGGATGTTCCTCCTCCTGCTGCCATACCCAAATAGGGAATTAAAGCATAGTGTGCATCATCACACAAACCTTTTGGTCTCATTAAAGCATAAGGAATTTCCCATGTATCCCCAACATTGTGAGGACATTTGCCGTTCTTTTGAATAACTCGAATTTTAAGATGTTTCATGCCTGTCATTTCTTTAACCTATTTACTTTTTCAAAGATGACACATTAAATTCATCAGAAGTTCTATTGAATCTTAGAGGAGAGAATAACTTAATAATTGATGCTCTATTCTCAAACATTAGAGCGAGATAAAATGGTAAATATTCGATCAACCTAAAGAGATTGGATTCTACCCAGATACCAACAGAGTCAAACAACCCATAAACATGATACGAAAAAATAAGAGTTCCAGATAATACTATCCAACTTAAATTCAATTTGTCGTCTAAAAGGAGGAATGGAAATAGCCAAAAGAGATACCAAGGATGGAAAACAGGTTGAAGGAGGAGAAGTGAACCCATTAGAATGAAAGCGTGTCTATAAGAGGTGTTAATATCATCTTGAGATTTTATTGTTACAATAGAAAGAATGGATAAGAAAATTCCTCCAACGATGATTTTTGATAACAGAAGGT
>JAEOTU010000040.1 GCA_016839665.1 Candidatus Hodarchaeota archaeon | reverse complement strand
TTGATCATCTAAAGGTCCTAATAATTCACCCATCTTTTCACTTCCAGTAAATTTCTAAATTAAAAAAGAATCAGTGGAAAACTTAAAGAAACTTCTCATTTATTAAATGTTATTCCTTAATCTCTTGTTGGGTATCCAATTAGCTATCAATCTTTTTTCTTTGAGAATTGAGGAGATAACTTAATCCACAATAGGTAATTTCATCTTTCCTTATCGTGGTTTCAAATTATCTTCTTTTCGACTATTTGTTGTACAGGCATACTGTAATTTTGTCTCATTGCATATTATGGGCATCTTATAATTGTTTTTTCACAATTAAATGGTAAAAATCATCATTAATTTAAGCCAAAAGACAAACACTTTTAGAGGATGAATGCTCTTAATCTCTTAGACCCAAATGAGTAAACCCCTCCTCATTGTCCAAAAATTGGAGTAAGATATTCACATGGAAGAAAAAGACTCTTCTTTCGAGATTAACGAAAAGAAAGAGCCAAAAACACTTGAGACCAAGATCACCAATGATCAACGCCCTGATGAAATGGAGGAGTTCCAACTGAAAGTACAAGTTGATCTTGAAAAGGCATTATCGGGACGGGGCGATTATTTGAACATCATAGAAGAAGCTTATGCTCAAGCTGAAAAAACTGAAGAGGATCAAATAAAGGATTTTAAAAAATTTGGTTTAGAAAGAGCGGAAAAGACTGAAGAAGTATATTTGGTTTCATGTTTCTTGAGTACTGGAAACTCATTGTTTGATTACGTATTATCTGAAAAAATTAACTACAAAGAATCTCTTGGTTTTATCTTTAATGCAATGAAAAATTATGTTCGTTATAAGCTCGGAGAATTATTGGAGGTTCTTACACTCGAATCTCAGACGATTCACTTCTTCGTTATTGGGGAGTTTATCATTTCTATGGCAACTTCAAAATATGTCCCACGAGACATGGTGGGTACGTTAGCTGTTCAAATTGGTCAAATCCTGAATTATCATACTGATCTGAATGTTGAGACCAATCCAGAATTACGTGCGGCCATTGATGAAGCCATTACGTCAGTAAAAGGAACTTTTGTTCAAGAACATCATACGTTGAAGGTTATCTTAATTGGAGATGGTGCGGTAGGTAAAACGTCTATTAGGAGACGTTATTTAGGCGAAGGTTTTCGTGACGACTATCAAATGACAATAGGAGCCGACCTTGCAGCTAAAAAATCTGATATAGTATATAGTGGTGGTAAACAAATCAAGTACTTGATCTGGGATCTGGCGGGTCAACCTCGTTTCAATAACGTTCGGAAAGCATATTACTCTGCCAGTGTAGGTGCATTACTTGTTTTTGATGTAACTCGTCCAGAGAGCTTTCAAAACATACCCAAATGGCTGAATGAGCTTTGGCGGAACAATGGGCTTGGTCCTGTCCCGATAGTTGTCTTGGGAAATAAAATAGACTTATCTAAAGTGGGAATCCCTTGTGTGTCTGAAAGAAAAGCGAAAGCTTTTGTTGATAGACTGTCTCAAATCGCTGAAAAATATCGGGGATTCAAGATTTACTTTCTCTCTACAAGTGCTAAAACAGGCCTGAACATTGAACAAGCATTCGAGTTGTTAGGAGAAGCTATTTTAGATTTTTTAACTACCGTAAAAAAAACTAGGAAGAAAAAATAACTCTTTTCAAGGACTTACAATATTAATATCAAGCAGAGGTCACCCCTGAATCCTTTAAGAAGGATTTGTGGAATAGAGCAGCAGTTTAATGTTCCTAATTGTGAGGCTTTTTTAATAGGTTCTAATTAGGTTTACTTGACTTGAAAGAAACACTTGTCTAGGTGAAATTTAAATACATCTACTCTAATTATTTAATTTAAAGAAAGGAGCAAAAAAAACATGGATAAAGATTTTATTTTAGCTCGAGAGGCACAATTGGTATATTCTAATTCAGCAGCGTTTGGTTTTAATCCTGTTGGAGATTCTCTAGCTAGATGGAAGGGAACCTTGACTTATACGACTAATCGTGGCCGTAACATGTTCACCTTTGAGATATTTCTTCCAGAATACTTTCCTAACGTTCCTCCTGTGGTAACAGCAGTGGGATTTATGGATCACCCTAACATTGATGATGATGGTTTTGTTCAATTACGAATCTTGGATAATTGGCGTGCTGAATTTCATCTCTACCAAGTGATCATTGCACTAAAAAACCTTATGTCTAGAGTGCCTCCCACTCCTAAAGGAGAAATTGCTAGATCTGTTCGCGATACTGTAGCCCGTTTAACAGAAACACCCGCAATTGCTACAAACAAGACAACTTCTGCAGAAACCACGGTGTTAAGAACCGAAATGTCTTCTTTAACCAAACAAATGCAAGAAAAGGAGGAAGAATTGGCACGATTACGTGCTCAACAAATGACTCAAGCTCAACCTTCAGCGAACGATGAGATAAAAAGCCTTTCAGCTCGAGATAATATGGAGTCTGAACGTATTGCTATTTCTGAGCTGTTAGCTGCACTTGAAGACCGTTATGCATCTGGAGAGATTTCAATATTCGAATATTCACGTTTATACAAGAAATATTCAAAGGAGCTTTATATAATTCGAAAACAATTAGAATATACGGGATAGGATGAGATCAATGACTTTTCCTCCAAATCTAACAAAACGTTGGGAATTGGAAGGGCAATTATTTGCGATTATTGGTACCCTGGATCTTTTATCTCGAACATACGAGAAAGGTGAGTTAGATCCGAATATTTTCCATAAACAACATAGAAATCTTTTAACTACCATTGTTGCAATCCGTGCTAAGCTAGAAAACTACCAATTTGATTTAGATGATTTCATTCGTGCAGAAAAGATCAACGAACTATATCCTCAAGGCCTTGAAAAACTGCGAATAACAGAAGGCACGAATGATAAGGCTCGAAACCGTATTGATTACAGCCAAATTAAGAAACTACCTAAGATCGCTGCAGAGTTTGTTGCCAACGCAATTGAACTATTAGACCTTCTTCGGTTAGAAGCCATTGCTACTGTGGACCGTATTCTACCGTATTTAGATGAACTACATGCGATTCTGACAGAAGCTCTTGTCTATGGATCTAATCATTGGGTAACAAGAGACATTGATGAATGGATTAAGTGGATGGACAGACAGAAACCGGGCCAATTGTTAAAACAAGATGAATTGAAAAAGCTAGAATTACAAACAGCACGATGGCTTTCAGATTTTCGAAGAGAGTTGGCGAATCTTTGAATGTTTCACTAGTTTAATTCAAGAGATTTGTTTTTCCTGTTCGGACTAGTAATTCTGTTATAGCTTCATTGATTTTGGCTAGCTCTAATTCAAATTGTCTTATCAAGTCAAAATAATCTCGATTAGCCACTTTTCTCCGCCCCTCCTTAAGTTCTTGTAATGTCTTTTCATTTGCGAGTTTGCGAAGACGAAGATCACGAAGACGGTCGTCGAGAACCCCTGTTACGAAGTCTGGTTCTTTTTCCTGGTCATTGGTTGAATCAGAAGTTCTATTCGAGCATCCACTAACTTTAGTTTGGAAATTTAGGAAAGAGAGTATTTTTTCTTGATAAATCTCTGAAGACCAATCTCGAAAAGGTTCATGAATGTAGATTTCACTTGGACGTCCATAATAACTTAGTTGGAGTGCATCGAAGATACGCATTAGAGTCTCAAAATTAGCACGCAATTCATAATCATGCTTAATGGTTGTTATTTGAAGCTTATCACGTTTTAGAAAACCCGTATTTGTCTTTTGAACATCAATAAGATCTTCAGGAGGAAATTCATCATAAATTATTGTCTTTTGACTAATTATCTTGGCTCTTTTTCTGCAAAACAAGACAATTCTATCAGTTGTAATTAACAAATCTATGGTGAACTTTCTTATCCTATTGTTCCTCAATTCAATATTAGGGAAAAATCCAATAGCAAGTTCGCCAGGTACAAAAACAAAAGCATTATAGCATCGTCCAAGATGTCGTGTCATCTCGTCAAACTGATCGCACTTATCCTCTATTTGCTCAATCAAACTGAAGATTGGTTGAAGTTTGTCTTGAACTGTTTGATCAAAACTATCTACCTGCTTATGAAAAAGCGTTAGTTGAAGAGAGAGATTTCGATGATCGATGAATGAGGAATCTAGACCCATTACACTACGATATAACCGACTGAGTTTGGAAGAATATTCCTGAAATTCTGATAAGATAAAATTTTCAATCTTCTTGGTGTCGAGGAAGATTTTATCAATCTGATTTCCTGGGATTAGAAATTGTTTTCGAAAAGCTCGTAATCTTGATTCAAGATGGCCAGTTCGTTTAAGCATGATTACAGGACGATAACCTACTTGTTTTAAAGAGCGTTTCAAACCAAAAATATGTTCCAAAGTTCGAGTTTGTGAATTTTGTTCTGGAGATCCAGACTCAATATTGGCTGAACCACATGGACATTTAAGTTGGATTCCATTGATTTGTAGACGGGAGGCACATTGCTGGCAGAATAGCGCACCGCAGTCTAAACACTTCTGGGATTCGAATTCACGAACCAAAGTACCACAAAATGAACAAAACAGGTTGGATCCAACCTGAGCACCATGGAGCACCATGTACAATCCCAGTAGGTACGTAATTCAGTTTCAGGTTTATAAGCATACAAAATCTTGACATGATATGTTATTGTTAGAATTCATCCGTTTTCCAGATTGTGTTAAGTAGACAATAGTTTTCAGCAATATTAGCCCTAGCAGATTTTTCCGGTATCGGAAAATAAAAAATTATAAATGAAGTAAATCCAATCTATCTTGACATCAAAGTACAAAAGATAGGAAAGAGATAGGAAAGCCATTCTCATGGGATTACGAAATATTGAAGAGAAGCTCACCAGGGAAGCTGAAATGAAGCGGAAGGGTGCGGAAATGGCACTGAAATCCTTGGAAGTTATGAGTCAGAAAGTCCAAGAGCTTCACAATGAGTTACAAACGTTAGAAATGAAATATCAAACAGATATAAAGAAAAATCCCGAACTTTCAAAACGTTTAATGGATCTTAGGGAGGAAGTAGGTCTTCCAAGAGCACTCGGGATTTATGAAATAGGTAAAAAATCAGGTTTCATTAAACGGTTGAAGGGAACAGATGAATACCATAATTTTTTGGCAATAAGGATACTTGAGATTGGAAAACAAGTGAGAAATCATACTGGTGGTCTTCTAAGCGTGTCTGAATTAGTGCTAAAATTAGCAGACGAAAGTCGAGGTATTACTACATCAGTCTCTGATATCACAACTGCTCTAAATCTATTGGAAAAAAATGGCATGATTCATGAAATTCGTCAATTAGCTGGTATGAAAGTTGTTGTTTTTGTAGATCCAAATCTAACCAAAGACCATCAAGTTATACTAGAACTAGCTGCTCGGTTTCAAGGACAAATTGGCTTAACCGAGTTGGTTCAAGAGACATCATGGACATTAGAACGTGTGAATCAAGCTCTGACTACACTAATACAACAGAAAATCGCAATTAAAACTGAAACTCTTGATGGAGTAGTCGTCTCTTTTCCAGGGGTTTGAATACCTCATTAAACCATTGACACGATCCCTTCTAACTTGATAGCGAAATATTCTAGGTGTGAAAAGATAAGTAAACAATTTTTTAAACTCATAAAAGGATTTTTAGAGTTTTGGATGGGAAGTTTTTTTAAATAACAAATCTGAAGAACAAGTAAAGACTTTAAATGAATAAGAATAATAATTATTTATTAATAATTTAGTGAGATGAATTTACCCTTGAAAAGATTTAGAGGTTTTTTAACCGGAAAAAAACCTAGTAGTTCGACCGAAACGAAAGCAAAATTAAAAAGAACCATCAATCAAATGGAAGTCAAAATTAAGAACTATCAAAGACAATCGAATGAACAATATGAGCTTGCTCGAACTCTGTTGAAAGCTGGAAATAAAATAGGGGCTCAACAGGCATTAAAACGCCGTGAACTCTATTTAACTCAGGTAACAAACACTTACAATAAAATTGCAAACCTTCAACGAACGATTGATACGTTAGACATCTCTGCGGATAATGTAACTCTTACAGACACATTATCGCATGCCCAAACGGCTATTGATGCTAACGTTGAAGCTGCTTCTCCTGAAAAAACAGAAGAAGTCATGATGTCGTTGGAAGAGTCCATAGAGATGGTTTCGGATATGGATGAAGCCTTAACTGATACTTCAATTACAGAAATTGGTATGGATGTCGAGGCAGATGATCGTATCTCTATGCAAATGGCTGAGCTGGAAGCTGAAATGTCAGGCTCATTACCAGGAGCAAGTGTCGAAACATCCATTCCTACCACCCCTGTGACTGAAACAGCAGCTCCTGCCAAGCGTGAAGCTGATAAAAAGAAGCTAGATGAAATGAGACGACAGATTGAAGAAGGATTGAGGTCTTAAACATGGTCTTCGATAAATTCGGACAATGGTTGAAAGGCGGGGGTAGTGGAGCAAAATCCACACGAAGATGGATTAGTCGGCTTCGCATGGTAGAAAGACGAATGGATCGTCAGCGGAGAAAACTCATTAAAGAAGAAAAACGGATGCTCAAGGAAGTCGAAAGATCCATCGAACAAGGCGATATGTCGACCGCAAGACTATTAGCGAAAGATGTAGCTAAAAATCGAACCATGGCCCGCGGTTGTCAACAAATGGCGAGTCGAGTAAAAGCAATCAAATTCAAGCTAGAACAAGCTGCAGCTACCCAAGCCATAGGTCAGGATCTTAAGGGATTAGTGAGAACACTTCACACCATGAATAGACAACTTAAGATTCCTCAACTAGAAGGTGTTCTTGAACAGATGGAAATCGAAACCGAAAGGGTTGACATGGCTACTGAAGCCATGGATGAAGGGTTTGAGATGATGACCTCCGATATTGAGGAAGATGAAATGGTAGACAAGATAATTGGAGAATTAAGTGCTTCTAAGGCAGCTGCGGCTGATTTTGGACTACCATCACCTGACATTCGATCCCAAGAACTACAGAAAGAATTGGAGAAAATCAAGAAAGGGTAGATGGACACGCGGTTCCCCTCTTATTTTTCTCTATCGTTGATTATTAGGTATTTTCTGGAGATTAAAACATGAGCTCACCATTGTTTGATGCTGCGAAAAAGAATGCAGCCATGGCATATAAACTCGATCAAGGTGGCCAGGCACAGCAAGCAGTGCGCTATTATGTAAGTGCTGCAGAACAGTTACAAAAGCTGATTAATTTTACTGACGACCCAAATATGAAGAATATGTACTTTCAAAAAGCAATGGAATATATTCTTCGTGTAAAAGAAATTCGTGGTATTCCAGGTTCTTCTGAAGGTAAGACAAGCACTTCCGCTTCAGCATCACCAGAAGCAGATGATGAAATATCTGGAGCAATTTCAAGTGTAATTGTTCGTGAAAAACCCAATGTTAAATGGGAAGATGTTGCAGGTATGGAAAGTGCGAAACGCGCCTTACGAGAAGCAATCATCCTCCCTATGTCTAGACCCGATTTATTCAAAGGTGCTCGGAAACCGTGGAAGGGAATTTTAATGTTTGGTCCTCCTGGATGCGGAAAAACATATCTGTGTAAGGCCGTAGCATCAGAAGTTGACTCAACATTTTTTTCTGTTAGCGCTGCAAACTTGATAAGTAAATGGCTGGGAGAATCAGAAAAATTAGTACAGGAATTATATGAGCGTGCGACTGAGGAAGCACCTTCTATAATATTTTTTGACGAAATTGACTCACTAGCAGGAGCAAGAGGGGGCGCATCTGAAGGAGAAGCAATGCGTCGTGTAAAAACACAATTACTACAAGCAGTTGAGGGATTTGGTACAGGAGATGAACTACTGGTGACAGTTGGGGCAACAAACACACCCTGGGATATAGATGCAGCAATGCGCAGACGATTTGAAAGACGGGTATATGTAACGTTGCCAACAACCGGAGCCCGAGAGAAAATGTTTGAGATTCATACTCGTGGCGTGAATCTAGATCCTGATGTGAGTTTTGGAGAATTAGCAAACTATACTGCTGGATATACAGCTGCAGATATTGCTCTCCTCTGTCGTGAAGCATTGATGTATCCAATTAGGGAACTCGATGCTGAAGGAGCCCTAAAAGATGTAACCATTCAACCTCGAGCCCCAAGTTCAAAAGATTTTCTTTTAGGTATGGAAAGTATCAAACCATCAGTGTCACCCAAAGAGTTAACGCGTTTTGAAGAGTGGAAAGACCAATTTGGGGGTTAGTCTGACCTTTTTGTTTGTAAGTTGGGATTTCATGGCTGAAATGCAACGAAAAAAAGACAAAGAGAAGAAAAAAACTGAATCCATAGATATTCTTGGAACAGTCTTAGATGAGGTTGTAAAGGAAGAATCCAAGATAGAATCTCCAGATTTAACACAAATACGCACTAAAATGTCACAATCCTCAGTAACTCCATCTTTTCAAACCGAGACAATGCCTAAGATAAGCACTCCCACTGTTGAACCATCGCTTACTACAACACTTCAACCAGGAGTCGTTGATCCCCGAGTAAAACCAGTTCTGCCTGCGTGGGTAAAAAAACCTTGGCGCTGGATGGTACCAGATGACCCACAGCTCAAGCAACAATGGCTCACTACGTGGGGTGAATTCATACTTGATTTTGCTCGAGTTTTAAATTTTCACATTCTCGATTTACAAGAAGTAGCACTCGTCTATCCTTTTAAAAATTCTATTCTTAGGAAAAAATTAACTTTACCTCAAATAGTTATGATTTCTGAGTATTTAGTAGAAATTGAGAAGGCTAAATGGTGGGATTCTGAACAAACACGGCTTCGGGTGTACTGGAAAACCCTAAAGTCCCATGCTGATGAACTATTTGAGTATGCCTTTCAACACGGCTATGACATGGTTACAGCTTTTGATATAGTTAAAATGAAGCAATCTTGGTCAACACTCCCGCCACCAGATGTACGTATGCTTATGAAACTAATGGTAGAATCCAAACGAGCCTCTTGGGCTGACTCTGAACGGAAGACTATTCAATTCATTTATGATTAGTCATTCTTTTTTCTCTAACATCAAAGACATTGAAATACTCCAAAACTTCTTAACCTTAGTTTTAAGAACCCTCATTGATACTTAAAGTAGGAACAGCTAATTATCCCAAGGAATTAATATCAAATGTTAACCCCTGAGCAAGAAGGAGAGCTGCTTGCCCCCCTAGAAGATTATTTGAAAGCTGGCGTTCACATTGGAACCTCTTCAGGGATGAAAAGCATGGATTGGGCGATTTATCGGACACGAAGTGATGGCTTATATGTCTTGGATGTTCACAAAACCGATGAACGTATTCGTGTTGCTGCTCAGTTCCTTGCACGACAAAATATAAACAGAGTGGTGGCTTGCAGCGTACGAGCATATGGGATTTACCCCGTTGAAATGTTTAGCAAAGTTACAGGCGCAATTCCAATCACAGGTCGTTTTATTCCTGGTATCTTTACTAATCCTAATATTTATGGACGATACCATTATCTACAACCTTCCACTGTGCTAATAACTGATCCTCATTTTGATAGACAAGCACTTAAAGAAGCAGCACGAGTAGGGATCCCTGTTGTGTCACTGGTAGACACTGATAATGTTACAAATAATGTTGATGTGGCAATTCCCTGTAATAACAAAGGCCGAAATTCTCTCGCAATGATCTTTTGGCTTCTTACAAAGGAAGTTTTGAAAGAACGGGGAGAATTAACACCTGAAAAGGATGCTCAACTGAGAGTGGAACATTTCAGGGCCCCACGCGGTCGGAGACCGATGCCAGCAGGGGAAATGTGATCAATTCCGAGGTGTATGAGAGCAATGATGATCCCTATCCGTTGCTATACCTGTGGTAAGGTAATAGCACACTTATATGAAGAGTTTAAACAAGGAATAAAGGAAGGAAAAGATCCAAAAGAACTTCTCGATTCCTTTGAGTTAGAACGTTATTGTTGTCGACGGATGTTAATAACACACGTCGAATTGATTGATGATATCCTTACTTTTTCTAGTCCTACTCGATAACACTAGCCCCGTAGTGTAGTGGTCAATCATAGAGGAATCTGGAACGCGTTCCTATCAAATAGAAACACGTGGTGTAATTCTCTGACCCCAGTTCGAATCTGGGCGGGGCTATTATGATTTTCCGATGAAATATCACAAGGATACTGAAAACATTTTTATTGGAAAAGAAAGAATGGAAAATGAATTGAGTCATCCGTGGTTGAAAACGGGAGATTTCCATGAATTTGGGTGTTCTAAGCAAGAATCGTGAGTATTTTCCCACTAGTCAACTCTTGGATGAGATGGATCATCGAGATATCAACGGGGTGTTCCTATCCACTCGATTTGTTTCTCCTATAATAGATTCTTCTGATATCGATGCTTTATTAGGTAACCAGACATTGAAAGCTTTAGCAGGAATCATCCCAAGAATTGGTCGGTCACAAACCGATATTGGTTTAATATGCCTTCAGCAATTTGAATTAATGAAAATTCCCACAACTATTTCTTCAGAAGCCTTGTTTCTGGTACGAGATAAATTTCGTTGTTATCAGGCTTTAAGTGACATACCAGGTATTTTACTGCCAAAAACAATGTTGATTAGCAATTCATATATGTTTGATAAGTTGATGACGTCATTTAAGTTTCCAGTAGTGGTTAAATTACCTAATGCTACACAAGGTGCGGGAACAATTCTTGCTCCAAGTAGACGAGGAGCCAAAGAAATAATTGATGCTTTATTTTTACGCTATGACACACCTATAATGGTACAAGAGTACCTAAAGGGATCTACACAAGACACAACCGATCGAATTGAGGATATTCGTGTACTTGTAGTTGGAAACACGATACTCGGATCCATGCGCAGAATAGCACCAAAAGGTGAATGGCGGACGAATTATGCGCAAGGAGCTACCTGTGTCCCTCATAAACTATCCGAAGAAGATCAAGAACTGGTTTTACATATTGTTGAGAGAGTAAAAATAGAAGTTGCGGGAATTGATTTATATCCAACAGATGACGGTCAATATTTGTTAGAGGTAAACGCATGCCCAGGATGGAAAGCTTTCGAAATTGCACATCCAAAAATCCGGGTGGCAAAAAGTATAGTCGATTATATTATTGCAAAGATTCGTCAATAAAAATTTATTATCACAAAAACATAAAAGTGAGTTCCATTAAATATCGGTATCAGACGTTGAGAACACAGCATGAGAAATAAGCGTGAATGCCACTGAACGGGATAAAAATGTCAGAAGATGACTTCTCCTCCTTAAATATCGCAAAAGAAACGAAAACAAGACTACAAGAACAATTTCCAACGCTTATGGCGTTAGCTACGTCCCCACCTGATGAAGTGGTACGCCGCTGCGAAATTAGTAGTTCTTCAGCAGCAAGAGCGGTAAATCAAGCACGAAAATTGATCGGAATGGCAGAACCTATTACAGCAGCAGAACTACTTGAGAAAAGACTAGCAAAACCACGAATAACAACATCTTCTCAACAACTGGATGAAATTCTTGGGGGAGGAATAACAGTAGGGGCAATAACGGAATTTAGTGGAGCATTCGCTACTGGAAAAACACAATTAGCATTCCAACTCTGCATAAATGTCCAACAACCTCAGGAAATGGGGGGACTGGACGGAAAAGCACTGTTTATTGATACTGAGAATACTTTCGCACCAGCAAGAGTAGCTGAAATGAGCTATTCATTTACAGATGATCCCAAAACATTTCTCGAAAATATCTATGTGAGTAGAGCGTATAACGCGGATCATCAGATCCAAATTGTAGAAAAGGCAGATAAAATAATCCAAAAGAACGATGTACGCATAGTAATTGTCGATTCAATGGCCTCACATTTCCGAGCGGAATTTCCCGGGAAGGACAATCTACCACGAAGACAACAAATGTTGATGGCTCATGCAGAAACACTTCAACGGTTAGCAGAATCATACGAACTAGCCGTAATGACAACGAATCAGATACTAAGCAATCCAGATAGCATTTTTACGGGAACAAGTAACCTAGAACCAGCGTTAGGATTCGCTTGGGGACATAGACCAACACATAGGATCCTCCTAAGAAAATCCCGTGGAACAACACGAATAGCACGAATATTTGATTCACCAGAATTGGCAGAAAGAGAAGCAGTATTTCATATAACACCACAAGGAATCAGAGACGGACCACCACTAGATTATTAAGATCTGTGCCTAAAAATACATTATCAAGGGAAGGGAATGTGAAGATTCAAAAAAATTATAACAGCTCACATTTCATATAGATCAACTTCTTAAGAACGGCATTTTGTGGTGAACGAGTAATGGTAATAGGTACTATTCTTCGATCTGTTTTGACTAGAATGAGTAAAAGACGCTTACCAATAATTGATGGAGAATTAGACCTCCCAGGTTTGCTTGCTCCAGTTGAAGTGATTAGGGACGAATGGGGGGTACCACATATATATGCAGAAAACTTTAACGATCTTTTCTTTGCTCAAGGGTTTGTGCAAGCTCAAGACCGGTTGTGGCAACTGGAGGTAAATCGCAGAACAGCAAAAGGAACACTTAGTGAAATATTTGGAGATATTGCGCTAGATACTGATAGAGCAGCGAGAACGTTCGGTTTTGCACGCCTAGGACATACGGATTGGATGAATGCATCAGACGAAGTAAAAGCAATATTACAGGCATTCGCAGATGGTGTTAACGCATTTTTAAAACATCCTTCTTCTAAATTACCCGTTGAATTTTCACTCATTAGGCATAAGCCTGAAAAATGGACTCCAGAAGATAGTTTAGCTTTTTCTCGAGTGATGCTATGGCAACTCTCTCATGCGTGGTATGGGGAAATCATTAGAGCAAAAATAATCGAGAAAGTGGGACAAGAACGTGCTGCGGAATTGGATATAGTCTATCCAGAAGAAAATCCCATAACTTTAACCCACGGTATTGAATTTAATGTGCTAAATGAAAATGGTACACTAAAAGGAGTAAAAGGACCGTTCCTCAACAAAGGCCAAGGGAGCAATGCTTGGGTAATCTCTCGGTCTAGATCAACTAACGGTCACACTTATCTATGTAATGATATGCACTTGGCGCTTATGCTTCCAAGCATTTGGTATGAGACCCACTTAAACAGAGCTGATTTCAACGTGTCGGGTGTTACATTAGTAGGATTACCAATGGTTTTGGTAGGTCATAATGATCATATTGCATGGGGTTCAACACTGGCATTTACAGATGCAGAAGATTTGTACATAGAAAAATTTAATCCCGATGATAACACCCAGTACGAATATAAGGGGGATTGGATTAATGCAGAAGTGATAGATGAGGAAATTAAAGTAAAAGGTCGTAAGGATCCTCATATCGAGAGAGTTCTAATAACTCGACATGGAATAGTTATTAGTAACGTCATTAACAGTTTATCCCACAAAGTTACTATTAATTCAATGGCTTTACGACCCAGTATGGCCTTATATGGCTATTTCTTGCTGAATAAAGCCGAAAATTGGGACGATTTTGTTAAGGCAATGCGATATATCGATGCGACACAGTTAAATATGGTGTACGCCGATACTCAGAATAATATTGGCTATTGGGTCACAGGAAAAGTACCAATTAGGGAAAAAGGACATCGTGGGAATATTCCAGTACCAGGTTGGACGGGAGAATATGAATGGAAAGGAGAAGTTCCATTTGAAGAGATGCCTCATGCGTTCAATCCCAAAGAAGGGTATGTTGTTACGTGCAACCACAAAATAATACCTGATGATTATCCATATTTCTTGGGAAACGTTTGGATGAATGGGTATCGTGCACAAAGATTCGAAGAAATAATCAGAAACAAAGAGAAACTTTCTGTGGAGGACTTTAAGGCTTTACATCAAGATTTTGTATGTATTCCAGGAAAAGAGTTTATCAACCGAATAAAAGACATTACCTTCAATGATCCAGACATTGAGCTCGTCTTGACTCCCCTCAAAGCTTGGGATGGAAATTTAACTCCAGATTCGATAGGCGGAACTGTCTATGAAGTAACGCGATATTTTATTGTAAAAGACATTTTGGAAAGAGGTTTAGGTGAGGAATTAACCCTGTCTATCATGGGAAAGGGATTTAATCCAGTATTGTATCATGCGAATGAGTTTTATGGACACGACACAGTAATATTACTCAGATTGATGGATAATCCAGATTCCTGGTGGATCCAACAGGTAGAAGGGATGGAGGAGCTAGTGACACGAAATCTCAAACGAGCGTATCAATGGCTATCCAAGAATCTAGGGAAAGACTCTTCGTCATGGCAATGGGGAAAAATCCATAGAGCAAGCTATAACCATGCCATGGGGTTAAGAAAGCCTCTAGATAAGGTTTTCAACAGAGGAAATGTACCAATAGGTGGAGATACAGATACTCTGTGTCAAACAGCTTTTCATGCGGAAAACCCGTATGAGGTCAATGCTTGGGCACCATCACATAGGCAAATCATTGACATGAATGATTTATCAAAATCACTAATGATATTTGGACCAGGTCAATCAGGTCATCTAGCGAGTAAACATTATGATGATTTGATCGAACCTTGGTTAAAAGGAGATTACCACCCATTACTGTGGAAGAAAGAAGAAATTGAAGCCAACACAGAAGGGAAGTTAATTTTAAAACCTAAGACCAGAGGAATGTTTCAATAGAAAATCGGAAGAAAGACCATGAAAAGAGAAATTCCTCCAGGACCAAATCCACCTGAGCAAATTTATGTAAGAATTGAAATCCCATTAGGTTCTAAGGTTAAATACGAATTTAATAAAGAATACAACACAATTTTTGTTGATAGAATCCTTCATTCGTCAGTTGTCTATCCCAGTGCCTATGGTTACATCCCAAGAACACTTTGTAAAGATGGAGATCCATTAGACGTTCTACTTCTCCTTAGTGCGGGAATTGAACTAATACCAGGGTGTATTGTGTTAGCAAGACCAGTTGCTGTATTAAGAATGGAAGATGAGAAGGGGGAAGATGACAAGATTGTAGCAGTATCAGTAGACGATCCAAGGATGGACGAAATACAATCATCGGAATCAATACCCAAACATACATTGCGCGAAATTGAAGAATTTTTTGATACTTACAAGCACTTGGAACGAGGGAAAACAACACACATAGTTGGATGGGCAGATCGAGAAACCGCAATTGAAATAATAATTGAAGCGATAGAACTTTTCAAAAATCAGTAAAAGCTAATAAAAACATATCAGAATCAAGCACATTATATCGAGGAGAGGATCACAATCTATCAAAATTGCCTATTTTTGGTTCATTCTCAAAATGACAAGGACTATTATTGTTTGAAGCTAAAAATCTGGAATGAACCCTGTCCCGCTCGATGTCCCTATCTACAACCTGGAAAACCAGGAAGTTTAGAAGAAATTGAAGATAAGCGATATATCTTAGATTGTGTTCAATTTACCAGACAGAAAAATGCTAATGATGAGGAAGAATATTGGTGTAAGGTTTACTACTCCAATAAACCACCCTGTCATAGCGAAAGTGGCCAACCGTGTCCCTGGGCTCACTAATTTTTCCATATTCTATCTAAATATAATTAGATAAGTCGGATAGTGCCTTTTTCCAACAGTTTGATTAACCAGAACGTTTCGCAATGCGAATCGAGAAGGAAAAAAAGAAAAAGAATTTGAAAGATTATCCAAAAAAGAATTGCAGCCAATAGGAAAAAATACTTGATTCTATTCTTTTCTAATAAACGAAAAAAGTAGTAGCATGCACAACCTGGATAAAGAAAGAGAACAGGAGAAGAAAGAGCGAAAGTTACAAAGATGACAAAAATAATGTAATAAAGAAGATAATCTCCAGCAGGAAAGAAAATAAGAGCAAAAACTGTCAGGAAAGTTAAGGAAAAGCCAAAGAGAAAACCACACAATCCCAAACTTGACAAAAATAACCCAATCCAAGGCCAAAGAAACAATTCACGAAAATTAGGCGAAATCAAGGAAAATAGAATTGAAACTAAAACGATGATTAAAATGAATATAGTGTAACTGAGAAACCACTGCCTGCGAGAGGGACCTGCAATTTTCTTCAAATTCCAAAATTTGACAAGAAAAAAATTAGCTAAGAGCTGGAAAAAAACAGTAACAAGAATCGGCAATATAAAGTCGCCAGAAAAAGAAACAGTCCAAATCAAGATATTTGACATACTAGTGAAATGAGCAGAATGAGGAAGAAGGGAGAAAAAGTAAAGCGGAACATTTATGCCTATCTGGAGCATATGAAAACCTGTTAAATAAAATATGATCCTCAAATCATCCTCCTCTTTTACCTTATTTGGTGATATCATATCCAAACCTTGCATTGCCTGATGGTTTATTATAATAATGAAAGAATCAATGTATTAAAATAATCGATAATTGAATAAAGGAGATTTCAATGATAGAAGAGACGTTAGATCCTGAAGATTGGGAAGAGACGAGAGAATTAGGGCATCGAATTATCGACGATATTGTTGATCATCTAAAGAGTATTCGAGAACAACCAGTATGGCGACCAATCCCAGAGGAAGTAAAAGAGAAGTTTCAAGGATTACTACCTCAAGAGGGACAGGATATTCATTCAATATATGCGGAAACAAAAGAAAATGTAATCGATTACAGATTAGGGAATACACATCCCTCCTTTTGGGGGTGGGTCTTTGGAACGGGGACTCTTTTTGGTGCCTATGGAGATTTAATTGCTTCAGCAATAAACGCAATTTCTGGAGGGTTTGAGCATGGGGCTAGTTATGTTGAAAACCAGGTCATCGAATGGGTAAAAGAAATGCTAGGTTACGATCCCCATGCGTCAGGATTGATAACCAGAGGGGCTTCCATGGCGAACACAATCGGACTTACTGTGGCACGAAATGTGAAAGCAGGATTTGATGTACGAGAAGAAGGACTACAAACAGTTCGTTCTAATTTAACTTTCTATGGGTCTGAAGAAATGCACAGTTCTCTACAGAAAGCAATAGAACTCCTAGGAATTGGTAACAAGTGTCTCAGAAGAATCTCTGTGACAAATGAGTTTCAAATAAATCTTGACGAATTAAAAGAAGCAATATTAAATGACAGGGAGAATAATCTCAAACCTATTTGTATTATTGGAAATCTTGGGACAGTCAATACTGGAGCTGTAGATGATCTTAATGCTTTAGCAAATATTGCAGAACAGCAAGATATGTGGTTCCATATCGATGGCGCGTTTGGTGCATTGACTAAAATCGCTCCAAGGTCACATCACCTAGCAGATGGAATTTCACGCGCAGATTCAGTTGCGTTTGATTTTCATAAATGGATGTACGTGAACTATTCAGCTGGTTGCGTTCTCGTTAAAAGTGCAAAAGATCACTATCGCACATTCGCTCTCAGTCCAGCATATTGTGCACAAGGAATACGAGGGGTAACAGGGGGGAAGATATGGTTCACTGATTATGGTTTTGAAATGTCTGATGAATTCAAAACATTAAAAATTTGGATGAGCCTAAAAGAGCATGGAATAAAGAAATATGGACGATTAGTAGAACAAAATATTCAACAAGCAGAATATCTGACAAAATTAATAGAACAAGAAGAAGATTTGGAACTTCTTGCACCCACATCCATGAATATCGTATGTTTTAGATACAAGAAAGAAGGATTGGATCAAGAAAAGCTGACTAGATATAATGAAGAAATTGTTCATCAACTACATGAACGTGGTATAGCGGTTCCCTCCTACACAATATTACGAGGAGAATTCGCGATTAGAGTAGCAATTACAAATCACAGAAGTAAATTGGAAGATTTTGACATTCTTATTACTGCTGTGAAAGAAATAGCTAAAGAAATTAAAATTTGAAATTTAGAGGAATTTAGATAGCAGAATTGAATAACCCTTTTTTTTTCACATACTACATGAAAATAAACCCACAATCAGAGAGTTAAAGAGCTAACTAATACCTTGGTAGCCAACTGATTAGCAAAAGTCAAAAGAAATGGGATTAATATGAATGGAAGATAAACAGACTACGATTTGAAAAAAGCTAGTCAATAAAATGAAAAGAAACTTCGGTTAATCGAGGACCTATTAGTGAGCGAACCAAATGGTAATGCGTTTACCCTACTACAAAGGCAAGCAGATGTGAACATCACCACCCCAGCAGTGGTTATCCAAGGATTACCAGGAATGGGGCTCATAGGAAAAATAGCTGCAAGTTTTTTGATAAAACACTATAAAGCAACGGAAATAGCCCGAATTTATAGCTCATTTTTCCCGCCAGTAGTACAAGTGGACAGTGAAACAAGTATGGGGCGACTAGCTAGAATGGAAATCTATGCAATCACCTCTACAAAGCCAAACCTGTTAATCCTGACAGGAGACGCCCAACCACACGATATCGGAATTATCCAAGTTCTGAATAATGTCCTTGATTACGTATTAGAATATAAAGCAGACACAATGATCTGCCTGGGTGGGTTACGAGTCCACGAAGAAGGACCAGAAGTCGCAGGATTTGGATACGATAAAGAAACACTCAAATGGCTGGAAAAACACGACGTAGTACTACTAAAAGGAGGAGAAGTAACAGGAGCAGTCGGAGTACTGTCAGCACTGGCTGCAGAACGAAAAATGAAAAGCTTCGGATTACTTGGAAAATTAACCCTGGCTGGAACAGACCCTCAAGCAAGTAAGGCACTCCTGAAGAAAATCTCCGATCTTTACTCCCTAAAGTTGGAACTAAAAGATCTAGATCTCACGATAGAAGAGGCCATCCAGAAAAATGACCGAATTACAAGCCTGGCACGAGAAGTCCTAGAAAAAGAGGAAGACGAAGGAAAAGACGCCGAACCAGGTTATTATATCTAGACAAGAATCATTCAGAAAACCATTAACCTTGGACAGAGTAAAACATTAGTCCAAGAAGAATCCCTCTTTTTTCGACTATGGGGGAGGCAATTGGCGCAGGAAGGAGTATTAATATACGTCTCTTCATCTTTCAAACAGGCTCAAAAGCTTAATAGCGAGAGTTGAGGATTTATTTTTGTTAGATTAAGAAGAAATGTCAAGGACGTCTTATTGACAAAGATAAACTTGTCTTAAATGTGATAACTTATTTTTATAAGGAAGGATAATGGCACAATTATTATAGATAATTTGATATCCATTAGACGAGGAAAAAAATATGCAGACCATTAAAAGGAATTTTCTATTAATTTTTACTCTTGTATTACTCTTGACTCCATTTATGGCAAGTCTGTCAATATTCAATAGCACGACGCAAGAACCAAGGATCAAAACCTTAAAAAGCGATCCTACATCCGATGTTTCATCATCAAAAGAATCATTAGACAATATAGGCAATATAGAGTCAAGAATAGATGTTCAATCTCAGATCTTCCTCGAAGACATCAGAAAACGTCTTAATTCAGGAGAAGATCCCAATGCAACAGAGAGTACATTCATCTATTGGTCGGATCGGGTACCTGATTTCCCAGAGTGGGTAGAAGTCCAAAGGGTTTTCTCATTGATTCCAGTGGTTCAAGTAAGTTGTACAATCCAAGATATTCCTAATCTTGAAGACATCCGCTATGTTGATGAGATAATCCCAGTAGCAGAAGGAGTTCTGGCAAAACTCTCTAGTTTTACTCAGGATAAAAATCCGTATGTGGGAGAATTCCCCCTTCTATTAAATGAGACTCACAATCTAGTTGACACGGACAACATCGATACATCTGGTAGTGGAGTAATAGTTGCTATTCTAAGCACAGGAATAAACGAGAACCATCCGATGCTTGATGACCAAGATGATGATTCGACAACAACTAATGATTCCAAAGTGATCGATTCATATGATGCTTATAACGATGATAAGATTACAGATCCCATTCAACATGATAGAGGAACAGCTCTTGCCTCAATTGTTGCTGGCACAGGACCTTGTGGAGGTAAATACGAGGCTTCTGTACCATTCT
Source organism: Candidatus Hodarchaeota archaeon (assembly GCA_016839665.1). The sequence continues at coordinate 7,273 of JAEOTU010000040.1, read as the reverse complement.
CTTACCCTTTTCCGCACGAAACTGATCCTACCTATGAAATCCAAGAATCGAATTTTACTATCAATATTGGAACTCAAATGGGACTTGCACCAGGCGCCTCTCTTTTTGATGTTAAGGTCACCAATAATGCTGGATCGTTGTACACAGATGCTTCAATCATAGCAGGAATGGAATGGGCAGTGGACTATGGAGCTGACGTCATCCTGTTGGATGATTTTCCAGACGCAACAGTTACAATCCTTGCAGCAATTGAAGCTGCTACGTCTCGAGGAGCTCTCGTTATAGTCCCTGCAGGTGATTTTGATCCGCCTGAAGGATATGATGACGATGACATCGCACCATACTATTCCATCAATGCACCTGCAACTGCGCCATCTGCGTTAACCGTTGGGACAACAACAGAGACAAATGCAATGTGGCTCCAATCTGAAAGAGGCCCAGTCCCTCATACGGAACTTTCTAAACCCGATGTAGTAGCCCCTGGGGTGTACATGTTTGGAGCGAGTCATTCTTTTGCTACCAATGAAGAACAAAACGACGACCCTGGTTATGGATGGAAAGGTACGGATAATGATGATACGCTATATTTCGATATTTTTACGGGAACTGCAGTGTCTGCAGCCGTTGCAGCTGGAGTGAGCGCCAATTTAATCGAATCTCATCCTGGAGTGTCTCCAACAGCAATTAAAATTGCTCTGAGACAAGGGGCAACTAATCTTGGGTTTAATGAAATGGCCCAAGGAAAAGGAAAAGTCAGTTTCACAGGCGCAAAGACAGTTTTAGACAATGCTCCAAAACGGGCGAATAATCGGGTAGGCACTCCATTCACAGAACAGTATACAATACTACCAGAGATGTACAAAGATTTCGAAGGAAAAACCATTCTGGTAGATGGATCGTGGTCGACAGATACCACCGGTCTTGATTATCATGATTGGAGCAAGCTAACCAATGGAAACCTCTCTACATTAGGTGTGGCTTCCAATTGGCAACATCCCTATAATGATACCGTTGCAGGAGCATATTGGTACAATGTGAGTTTTGAAGGAGCTTCTACAGTAAGCATCCATATTGATAATTTGACCCTCGGAACTGGAGATAATCTTACAATCTATCAATCAACTGATCCCTACGATCCTAATCCTACAACTCAATTACCTGGGGGGTCTTTTTGGGATGCCGACATTACCACAACTGAAACACGCACGTCAACTGGTACTTATGACAACATATTCTTTGTATTTACTAGTGACGGTGACGGGGCAACAACTGGAGATCCTAGGTATGGAATTTACGGGTCAATTGAATTGGGATTGTACACTTCCTCCCATTCACCCCCTCCCCCTCTTATACCTACAGGACCTTTCGAATTTAGTGACCTAATAACTCAATTAGATGCTCTAGGAGCAACGATTGAATATTGGCATCCGGAAAGTGCAGAAGCACCACCAACATCGATAACCTTGGAATATTATGATGTGTATATGCTCGGACAACCACTAGCCGCTGCTAACAATGATTCCTTTAATATTCCTTCTGACGAAGCATATTATCAGTGGTTAAGCGGCAATCTAACAAATTATCTCAACGCTGGCGGGCGAGTACTATTCATTGGCGATTATGAACATCAGTTTTACAATTATGCAACAAATTCATTGGGCGTAACCTGGAACTATGGCGGAGGTGGTGGTCCCACAACAGATTTTGTGACACACCCGCTGACAACTACCCCATTTGAAATTGAGGAGGTACTCATAGACGCACCATATGCTTACTTTAGCGGATCTGCAGCACCCCTCGTTCAAGAGAGCGGAAAATCCACAATAATGTACTATGACCAAAATAATGGAAAAGCAGTCTTCGTTGCTGATGAAGATGTCTTTAATGACGACCTGTGGGTCAATCCGTTCCCTACAAATCTGAATCCTGGACGATATAACAATTCTCAGTTGGCCATGAACATCTTCTATTGGCTTTTAAATGTCACATATCAATCTGGTGAGCGAGGAGACGGTGGTGATGAGCGTTTTGAACTCGCTTCATACGAGTGTCATTCACTTATGACTGATGAAGACCCTTGGGAAATTGAAGTCACCGTACAAAACGTAGGAAATTTCACTAGTAAAGCCTGGGTTGCCTTTGGATTAGATTACACACCAGGAGTTCCAGAACTTTTAATTAATGATACTAATGATGGAATCATTACCTCGGGAGAAGATAATGCCAATGATTCATGGTTATTACCACCTGACAACGATATTGGTGTTTCCTTAAACGATACAACAATAGAATTTTTCGTAAATATCTATGAAGACACTCCAATAGAACAGATAGCAATGCCATATGTCGAGATAAGTGCTACAGGAATGGATCGTGAGACAGCTGAATGTTACCTCTTGCTGAACGGTGCCCAATTAGGACCCATTTATGAGACAAACACTTCTACTGGTGCACCAGGGACGATGTACTATCCAATTCATCCTGCTACACTATTGAAACAATACAATAATACCGTTGAAATAACTATTCCATTTTCTGTTAACCTAACATTGAATTCGTTTAGGATATGGGGATTTAACTTAAGCAATTCCCTGAATAGCATCCGACAAGCTGTGACAGTTGATATAAATCCTCATCAACAAGCAACAGTCTCTTTTCAATACACCACTCCGAACATAACGGAACGAACCTTCTTTGACCCTGAAATCATTCTCATGCCATACAATATGACCCATGCACGAGAGTCTCCTGGTTATGCTTCAACACTATTCGAAGCATACGATATTAGTGTTGATTATTATGATAGTCCACCACCAGGAGTCTTTGCTATTCCCAAAACGGCTCGTTACGGTGATCTGCCTTTGTTATACGATATTTCACCGGGATCGCTTACTTCAGCATCTAGTACTAAGATTGTCAACTTCCCAGGCGACATCCGAGTGGATGGATTAACAATAATGAGTAGTTCTATAGTAGAAGGACCAAATCTCCGTTTATCTGGCAGTATCGCAGCAGTCGCAGGGCTTGGTAATCTTACGGAGGCACGGTACGGTTTGGGGCAATACACTGATACGGAAATCGCTCCTGATTATTTTTATATCAATGACACTTGGACTACTACAAATCAATTGTATTTAGAGTACCTAAATCACACCTCAACTGGACCAATTTTACAAGTAGATATTCATCCAACGCAATCCCCAACCACTCTTAGCGGAACACTCTCCCTGTATTCAAATAATACATCAGTCTATAGTGTAAGTCTGCAATTGGAAATTACAGCACCCGATGCTTCATTTTTACTTCTTGATACCACAGTTATAGATGATATTGATACCGATAGAGACTACGATAAGCTTTGGGATCAGCTCTTTGAGATGTGGCAGATAGCCTCCAAGGCTAGTTATGATGTTGACTCACTTTATCAAGAATGGTATCTATACGAACACAGAACTCACGATGATCTCGCAGCGAACACTGATACCTTCTTAGATGACCATGTATGCAACGTACCCCCCGAAGAAGACCTTCCATACAATGGGATTCTTGCTGTAGATATTGACAATAATCCTGCTGCATATACCTCTTACGTCAATAACTTCATGGATAGAGGCGGAAGTCTAATTCAACTTGGCATTGGCCAGTTAAGTAACTATGATTTAGGAGAGGATTTTGATACAGACATTGCCTATACTAGCGAGAATGCCGAAATAACATCTCTTGTGAGCGGTTCTGGGTCAACTAATCCGTTGTTAGACGATGTCAACCAGTTATTCTACCTGGGTGGAGGATATATGGTCGTCGATCAACGAACATACGATCAACAGCTTACGTATGATGTTATCTCTGGACAAAATTGGCTAGCTTCTTCCGTAGACAAACCGAATCAAGAATTAGCAGTGATTTATCATGACGCTATCTATCCCGACAGGTTCGGGTACGACGCAGGGAAGTACTCTAGCTTCTATCAGGCTTACGAAGGATTGAAAATCATTGTCAGCTCTCCAAGTATCGCTCACAGCTGGTTCTTGGAACAAACTGATTATTGGGCTTATGCTTCCATGAAATACGCAGCAGAACAAAATGTAATTGATGAGATATTCAGCGTCAACCTAGATAATGATAAATTCATTGAAAATATCTTCACGGTGGCAAGTAATGAAGCTCCAGAAATAGAATCAATCAATATCTCATCAAGACATGTTGCAGCAGGGGATAATATTACTGTACGAGTGAAAGCTTCAGATGATCATACTGCTAAATCGGACCTTGTAGTTACCTGTCCAGAAAAAATAACTGGTGGATTCAAATGGGTCAAATGCACCTATAATTCGAGTTCTGACGAATATATAGGAAGTTTTCTCGTAGTGGACACCAATACTATTAATAGCTGGAATATCTATGTGATGGACGAGTTATATCGCGTTACTGCTGCAGTCAAGAGTATGAAGAGATATCTGATCCCAGAAATGAATGTTAAGCCTACTGCATGGACCACTGGCTGGCTCGGAGACACTATGCCATATTCGACAGTAATTACAGTAGAAAAAGGTGACTTAGTCTCTCTTGCGTTTTATTACCTGGATGCAGAAGATGGGACAGCAATCAAATGTAATGTCAGCTTATACTACCATCTCAACGAAGAAAATACAACATTGATTCATTCAGAATTATTCACAGGACAAGGGCAAGGTCTATTCCTTATAGATACTACAGATTCAAAGAGCGGGACTTATGTCATCATAGCAAATGTTACAGACTCTGATGGAGGAACCGCAGAATTGAGATTAGCAGGGTTTAATCTGGGAAAAGGAACGCTATTCAAACCAAGAACGGAACAACCAGCAGGCCCTGATTTGGGGCCAGTCTTTGGAGTCGGTTCGATACTAGGCGTCGCGGCAGCTGGAACAGGTGGATTTCTCCTCTTTCTTAGAAGAAAAGGAATGAGCGTGCGCGAATTCTTTGGAAGGGGTGAATAAGTCAGTAAAACGATTAGAAAATTGAGGTCATAAAAAGAAACCACGAAAAGGTATAAAACCACTTAAAAACAATGAACTGAACGAGGATCAACAAAACCTCTCGAATTAACTTAAAATTGGCTTATTCCAGTGAGAATTTGGAAATGAACTACTCCCGTTGCTGGATGAGTGGACTGTTATTTATTATTCTCATTGGTTTAGCAGTGGTATTTATTCCTTGCAATGGGGTATTTGCACAAAAAGTTCTTCCAAACTCAGTCCTCCAACAATTCATTCCTAAAGACCCAATTCAAATTTTTTCAGATAATGATTTTAGTTCGCAGGGATTTCCTGGGTCAGGAACTATTGATGATCCATATCGGATTGAGGGATTTAATATCTCAGCACCTTCAGGTGATTTACTTGCTATTCGTGAAACATCAGTCTATTTTATCATTAAAAACAATTATTTAGATGGTTTGGGAACAGCATGGGTTGGGATCCTGTTTTATACCGTTCTTCATGGGATAATCGAAAACAATCTCGTGAAGAATTTTGAAGCACTTGGAATAGGGTTATATTTTTCAAGTAACAATACCATTGTTAAAAATTCGGCTTCTAATTGTGGTATAACTGGAATTCGTCTTGAATCTTCGTCTGATAATAACTTCGTATCAAATAATACTGCTTTTAATAATGCTGATGAAGGGATATGGGTTGGGAACGAATCTCATAATAATACTATTATCCAGAATGCACTATATGATAATAATTATGGTATAATTCTTGGAACCGATCTCAACACAGGGGCAGATAGAAATACCATTGCCCTAAATAACATCAATAACAATAGGAATGGAATAGCAATAACAGCAGGATCTGACAATAATAATATCAGTAGAAATGAACTGGTTAATAATCAATACTTTGCTGTTCAATTCGATCAAACCTCAACCAATAACAGCTTTAAATGGAATAACCTATATAATAATAATCAAGGAGGTTACACTCAAGCGAGGGATGAAGGAGTGAACAATATTGTAACCGAGAACTATTGGGCAGATTGGATCAGTCCTGATAGTAATAAGGACGGAATAGTGGATGCACCTTACACGATTGCAGGAAGAGCAGGGAACAGTGATCCCAATCCTCTTGCGTCACCTTATGAGCCTGATGGAAGGGACACGACCTTTATACCTCCCCATATTCTTTGGGGGAGCATCATCCTCCTGTTCATTGGGGGAGGGTTGCTAGGAATGAGAATAAGGCGAAAAACCACACTGAAGGTGGATCAAGAATCCAATCCGAAAGAATAGAAATAAGCCTGGTATGAAGAATTTCAGAAAATCATCCAGGATCATCGAGTTCCAATTGCCCTAGTAGGATTAATTGAGGATAAAGAAGAAGTCACCTTTGCAGAGGGTAGAAAAGTAGCTAAGGATTTAGGAGTGTTGTATTATGAAACGAGTCCAACAAATCAAGAAACGATCAGGCCGATCTTTCAAGAAGTTGTCGAAGAAGCAGTCAAGAAAGGACTTATCTTGAAAGATAAGGCGCGTAACTACTGACAATTAAAACAATAAAGCAACCGAAAATCAACCGCTTTTAGAAAGGCCGTTTAGTCTCCTTAACACCTATCCTCACGCAGCATTCGTTTCTCTTCCAAATAAACTGAACTTCCTTATTATAAGGAAATAGTACCCTTTAAAAACAATGACAACTCGAATCAAACAAGAGACACAGGATAAAAATAGGACCGAATCTTTTTTTCAGTCGTCATAGGCTTTAGATCTCTTCCCGATCCAGAAAATCTTAATTGTATCGGAGTTCTCAACCTCAAATCGTATCCGATAATTCCCTACTCGAAGTCGAAAATGATTTTTAAACCCACGCAGCTTTTTAATTCCAAGGCTTGAGGATAAGTCTCCATCCCGTATTTGAATGAAGTTATTCTTAATTCGATTTTGAACATCTTTTGGAAGATCTTTTAACTGTTTGTTAGCCTTCGAGGATATTAGAATTTCCACGAATATTCCCTTAAACAAATTTTGAGAATTCTAGTTTTTCTTTTTCATCCTCATATTCTTGGATGATCTCACGCTCTTCAGGTGTTGGATCCACTTCAGGGAATTTCAATTCTAGAATAAGCCATTCCAGCCGATCCATTCGTTTCTTAAGATAATTTATTCCTTCTAATATCTCTTTCAGTACTAAGTCAGACATTGATGAAATCTCTCAATACATAGCTATTTCTAATAATTTATAGTATTTTCTCAAAAGAATTCGGGCAAAGAAAATGCTGCTCAAAACGGTAA
>JAEOTU010000324.1 GCA_016839665.1 Candidatus Hodarchaeota archaeon | reverse complement strand
CTAGTTGAATACTTGCTGTATCTCAAGAATACTCCCCTTAACGATAAATTTCAGATATTTTTTAGTTCAAATATGTTCTAGTTTGCTAGTTTTTTGTGCGAAGTGTCCTCAATCATGTCTTTGACGACATACTTTCTTTCCGGTGAAACGGGTAAAAATCGTTAATAGATAATTTATGATTGGATATTTATCTCCACGACTTTATTTCGTCTAGATACTCCTTTATATGGCAACATCTAATGCCTAGGGAAATGCTTATTCCTTTTATGATTGCGAAATTTTATGAAAACGACCTGTAAAACGAGTGCTAAAGTTAAGAGGAAAAACGAAAATCCTGGAGTCTTTTCAGAGCTAGAATCACTAAGACTAAACCGAAGTCCCTCCTTGTACAACACATCAAATATATCCCATTCGTTAGCAAATTCATGATTAAAGAGGAAACCCTGATTAATAAGAAGTATCACACCAAGTTCTACCTCCTGATTAAAAAACATTAGAGAGTTAAATCCATATGTTCTCCCACCATGCCCTTGAAGAGGGTGAGAAAAAGATTCTCCATCTATTTCTACTGTATTTATTATATCATTCATCCACCCAAGGCCATAACTATCGGATATTTTTCCCCCATAGTACTCTTGACTCGTATTATGCATAAGATTTATGCTCTCTTCGGATAAGATTCTGTTGTTGTTGTACATGCCATTATTCATGTGAGCGAGTAGAAAATGACTCAAATCAGTTCTTGTCGATCGTAAAGCACCTGCCCCAAATTCATCTAAGTTAAAGTCAGGAAGAATAAAATCTTTATTTTCATCAGTGGTGAAATTAAATACGTTATTGTCATCAGGAATCCATTCATGTGGAGAAGCTAATTCATCAGAAGAGTAAGACTGATAGGTATAACGAGTCTTCGTCATATTCAAAGGGGTAAATATATTGGACTGGAAAAACTCTTCAATCGTTTGATTAGAAATCCGCACGATTAAATAAGCTAAGAGATCATATCCTAAGTTAGAATAAGCTAATCGGCTTCTTCCGTATGAATCGATTTGTTTTTCCCCAGGAGCCCATGTTCCCCAAACTTCAGTAGTGTTTTGTGATAGAAGTACATCATCTATCCAAGCTGGAAAGGCAGGTAAGGTTTCATTAGTTAGACCGAGTTTTTGATCCATATCATTAAAAACAAAGGATTGGTAGAACTCCCCTCCTCGTAGGAGACTTGATTGATGTAACAGCAATGATCTAAATGTAACTGGCTTATCGGGGTTGTTGGGGTTTCTTAACGAAAATGGAAGGAAATTATTGACATCTTCATCTAAGTCAACCAATCCCTGTTCATAAAGTTGAAGTAAAGCGGTTGCTATAAATGTTTTAGTAATACTAGCGATTATAAACGCGCTATCCCCGTTAGATTGCTCACCATACCCTTTTGACCAAATTATATTATCTTTATAAACCACAGATGCTGCTAAAGTTGTAATATGCCCTTCTAGCATAAACTGAGTAATAGTATCATCTAGATTGGAATTAAAAGCTTGGTTATCATCCTCCTGAAGGGAATTTGCGAATGAACTAAAATTTAGGTCATTATATATTGAAACTGAGGTTCCATTACTAAGTGGAATTAATGTTACAATTAAAATTAGTGAAGTAATCATTATTATCTTATTCATTGACATCCTAACCGATTTTTTTAAAAGGTAAAAGCAGGTTTTAATTAGTTCTTACCTGTTTTTTGAGTACAACTGTCCTTTGACAACATAATTTAAGTTACTAAGTTGAAGATACAAAGCCTACTTTATTTAAAATCGTACGAATTTCCTCTACTTTTGATTTATTTGTAGCGAGGCCAGGCCATTTGGCATAAAACCAGTCCAGATAGTGATTAAACCCCATCTCTGACCATTTTTCAGGTGGAATTATCCCTAAATGGTTTTTTTCATCATCATATTCATTGACAAGTTTATCTAGCTCTTCAGTTGTTAATCTTTGATACCTATCGTAATGAATGACGCCCGAATTTTGTAATCGTCCTTTTTTGAAACCTGGTTCTGTTGTTGGATACCCCAAGCACAGTGTTATTAAGGGAAAGCAGAACTGTTCAGGGAGGTTTAGCAGTTCATAAACTTCTGTCAGATTAGCTCTATGTAAACCGTTTGTAAAGAGGGAATCAATACCAAGTGATTTTGCGGCAATCGCTGCTGTTTGTGCTGCGAGAATGGTATCTGTACTTCCTGTAATGAATCTTATTATGTTTCCTGATTCAATCGAGTGATTTAGATGCTTTGCAGTATCCACAATACGGTTATAATCAACACAAAAAACTAATGCTCTATTTGCACCAAAAAATAGAGTACCATCCAAAATTTCCCTGTCCTCAATAACAATAATCGAATAACTTTGTCGTGCTGATGCATTGGCAGAACAAACAGCAGCACTAAGAACAGCTTTTAAATCTGAGTTAGGAATTTCTTTTCCTGAAAAATTACGGATTGACCTCATACTATGGATCGTTTTTATTGTTTCGTTCATTTTACATTTTACCTTTGATACGAAGTTTGTCGAACAGCTCTTTCAACATCCTTTTTTAAACTAATTAAAGCGGCAAGAATTTTCAAGAAGAAATGAAAAATTGCCATTTCATCTTGTTAAGGAATGAAGGATTGCAATATGAGTCATATAAAGAGCGAGGTCGTTCCATCGAAAGTCAGAATGATGGCATGGATTACGGAAATCTATAATCAGGGAATTCGACGTCCTGG
>JAEOTU010000323.1 GCA_016839665.1 Candidatus Hodarchaeota archaeon | reverse complement strand
TTTTTTTGGAACGTATGGTTTTGAGGATACCCCTGCAGGTGAAATCCCCAATGGTTGGTACGCTGACGCCCCATATGGCTACATTCAAGTGGTTGAAGAACTAGATGAGCATAGACACGTCGTAGACGTTCATAAATATAATACAGGTTCAGATAAAACACGTATTCACCGAGTATTTGAGAGTCAAATGGGGACTTTAGGGAGTGTTGAATTCTGGCTAAGGAAGGACACTAACTCGGGGAATGACGGAACTAATATCTTTTTATACGCTGATATGACCAACAGTACAAAAGGGTATATCGCCCTTGCAATCGCGAATGGTCAGCTTGGCTACGGATTTGGAACCCAGATGTCTCACACAACTTGGGTTGCTACAAATGTCTTTAATCAAAATGTCTGGTATCACGTTCGTGTTGATATTAATGCCACCAAAGGGTGGCAAATAACGATTGATAACACAACTGTTTATGGAAATGGTTACGCCTATCCTTTTGAGACCTTAATTAGTAACCAGATCACTCATCTTAGTAGCATTGACACGATTTCAGGATTTGGCCTACAAAGCTACTACGCAGGCGATAACCCCAGCTATTCCACTTATTTGGATGCCCTCGGCTTTTCATGGGATCCTTATTACGAAGTTGGAGATAACACCAATGAAGGATTATTGTTAAGTTTTACTAATACGACTTCATTGGACTGGATGGGTTACTCTCTTGATGGCCAAGCAAACCGAACTATTTCAGGAAACACTACCCTACCTCAACTTGTCAATGGAACACATCAAGTTCAAGTGTTTGGCAATGACTCTATCGGGGAAGAATATCAATCCCAAGTCCAATTCTTTACCATTGGGGATGCGCCTATAATTTCTAGGCCCAAAGATTTCTCTATTTATGAAGGATCAACTGGTTATACCATTCTTTGGACTGTTAGTGGTAAGAATCCCGCAAATTACACAATATACCGTAATGACTCCTATTTTGACAACGGGTCATGGATTGACTCGATTATTGCTCCGCTTGATGAATTAGCAGTTGGAAAACATAACTTCACTGTTTATGCAAACGTGACTAATGGCAACTTTGCGAAAGATGAAGTTTGGATCACCATCCTTCCCAGTCTACCTGATATCACGCCACCTGCGATTTCCTCTCCCGCTGATATTGCTTTTGAAGAAGGTAGTATTGGTTATTCAATTACTTGGGAGGGAAGTGATGAGAACCCGTGGTGGGCAATTGTACTAACCAATAAGACTTTTGTTGCATATAATGATAGCTGGATAGGGAATAATATTACAGTAGGCTTAAGTGAATTACTTGTTGGTACTTTTGAATATAATTGTACGTTATTTGATGAAGCTGGAAATCCTGTATCTGACATTGTCATAGTAACTGTAACTGAACAGGTTCCTGATGAGAATCCTCCCTCTATTGATGCTCCTAGTACATTTGAGATGCACGAGGGAACTGTTGGGAATAATATCACGTGGGTGTGTTTTGATGACCATCCTTATGCCTTTAGCATAGTAATTAATGAAACCGAGATCGATTACGGACCATGGCATGGAGAAAATATCACTCAATTTTTCGATGACTTAACACTTGGAACGTGGATTGTTAATCTTACATTATGGGATCTTTCTCAAAATAATGAAACTAAGACTATTTCTGTTGTGGTTCTTCCACCTGAGCCAGATATTTCCCCTCCTCTCATAAGCCAACCTGCTGAGTTAAGAGTTATAGAGAACATGACAGGGGTAATTATCTGGGAAGTATCTGATGAAAATCCTGATAAATACTGTATTTACAAAAATGGATCTTTAATCCTATCCTCTGATCATTGGGTAAGTGGAATAATTCAATATACATTTACTAATTTGACGTTAGGAACGTGGGAATTCAATTTAACTCTATGGGATAAAGTAGAGCTAAGTTCATCCAGTATGGCAATAGTAAGAGTACTAAATATAACCGAAATAGATCAATCTTCTCCAGAAATTGCTCATATAGATGATAAAACGGTTATTCATGGTACGTCAGGTAATACTTTAGAATTTCGTCTTTTTGATCAGCATCCTCGGGCTTACTCCATTTATGTCAATGGAACAGAGGTTATAAACCATACATGGCTTTCTCCTAACATAAAAGTCATATTTTCTTTGGATCAGCTAAGTATAGGTTCTTATAATATCACTCTTACTGCATGGGATATATTTGACCATAAAGTGTCCGGAAAAGTAACAGTGAGTGTGATCGGTGATGACACTCCACCTGTAATATCTTCTCCTCCTGATGTGATATTATCAAAAGGTGTTAATGGTACGATTACATGGGAAGTCTCAGAAGAAAATCCAGCCAGATACGAAATTATTTTAGTGACGACAGGTGAAATTCTAGAAAATGAATCGTGGTCAGGGACTGACATTGTGTTGGATTTATCAAAGTTCGAGGTGGGTGACTATCAAATCCGTTGTATTATATATGATTTAGCAGGAAATTTCGCTTTTGATGATGTTAATATTACGATACAACAAAGAGGGCAAACAACACCTGGTTTTGAATTAGTTTTAGTTTTTCCAATACTCGTGATGATTTTCATCTTCAAGATCAAAACCTGTATTGCAAGGAACAGGAGGAATGCACCATGAAAAAACTATTATCCATCATTTTTATTATCATTTTCATATTTTCAAGCAATCTACAGGACCTGAATAATATTAATTCAACAGTAACTACACTTACAAATACTAATGAAGATTCAGATTTGAATTTATACAATATGAATCTTCAATCAAACATAGATTCTAATTATAACGAAATAACCGAATTGAGTTCCTCATTTGCTAATGAAAGAGTCAAAAAAATTCTTCAATCCACGGCTGAAGAACAGCTATTCAGTTTTGACCCCAATAATCCTGATTTAATTAATTATAAAATGAGTGACACAATCTCTAATTATATCAACAATTTGACGATTCCTGTAGTCACAAAAGCCCAACTTGCCTCAGGGGAGGTAAGTATGGATGATTACGAAATATTTTCTGACACATTTTATGATAACATTGAACTAACCGAACGAGATATTCGCATAAGTGATGATAAGGTTCTATACTATGATTATCGAAATGGAAGAAATCAAAGACGTGTTTCGGTTAATGGTTACATACACATCCATCATATGAAGTTTAGTTATCCTGTTAAAGTGACAATTACACACCCTAAATTTGCAATTGAAGATACTGAGCACACTTTTACCGTAACTGTTGATAGTTATAATGGATATTCTATTAAATCACAAGCTGGAGGTGTAGATAGAGTTTTTTATCCTACAGTAGATATCTATGCTGAGTGGTATTATAGTATCTATCGTGAATATCTGCACAAAGGATGGTTTAGTGAATGGTGGGGGCCTGAACTTATCCAACCCAGTTTTAGTATTAGATTTAATAAGCAATATTACTCCGTTCTGCAACCTTTCGTCTCATCTGCTAAAGAAGATATTTCTTTCCCTGGAATTGATGTTTTAAATGAGCTAGAAGTTACAGTCGGTCAGAATACGCCAGATCTTTGTCCTACATTTTGTAAAAAAACATATAAACCTACAGATGACAAGGAATATTTTGAGGATTTGATTGATGTTTATGTGTATCCTTTGAAAATGTCACAGGAATGCTATTTCTTCAGTGGTCAATTAGGTGTTCAGGGAAAAAGATCGTATTGGTTTTTCGGAAAAAGAACGTGTTATGAAAATATCAAGAGTCATAATCATCTTTTCAAATATAATTCCAAAACATACAGCTTACCATTTCAGGTTTCATCCAGTAAAAATTACGAACAAATAAAGTTTAGCTTCAGCAAAGTGTGTTATGTTGGGACAAGAACAGTCCATCAGGCACCTTCTGTTAGAATAAAGGATGTAAGTAGAGAACATAGCTATATTGATTCTCGTGGTAATCGTGTTCCTGGATGGTTAAGTAATACTGTTTTCAAAACTTTTTATATGAAGTCCATTCCTCTGGAGGGTGGACTGCTTGTAATGCCATACAGGTTCAATTACGAAAGTAATTGGTATCCTCCTGAAGATGTCAATCATGATTTTTCCATGAATATTGTCAGCATAACTCCTTTGGGTGGTGGTTCTTATACTGGGATAATCGCCTTAAAAAGAGAGCAATTTGGTACCGATAAAATCGTCCTCCAACCGCAAACACTCTCTGGTTACTTTATTAATTATCCTAGGGGTCTAATAGACATTTCCCACAGAAGAAAAGTGGTTTCCTTTAGAATTATTCGACTATCAACTCCAACCAAATTGCTTCCTGGGCCACGGTTATTTCATATAACGGCTATAAGTCAAGCAAAAAAGAACTTAGGATTAGCAGGAGCAGAAATTACAAAGAGTACATTAATCAATGTCCCAGAATATAATGATTTTTTTTATGGACAAAATATAGAGTCAAATATATGGTCTCGGACTTTTTTAAAGAATGCATATCCTCACAAATCTGTAACTATCCCCTATCAACTTATGAATCGAGGAAATGTTCCTGATACTCTTAATATAACTGCTAGACTCGATTTAGGTGAAGATGACATTGTTTCTTGGTCATTTACTCATTCTCTTAAGAAATGGGGTACATATCCAAAGAATAACTATGAAGGAAGTATAGAATTCCATTATGAAAAAGATGACATTTATCCTCCTCCAGGAATTTATCCGTTGTATATTACTGTAACGAGTAGTGAAAGTTCCAAACGAATTAACCATATTATCCGTATTAATTTCAGAGAAGATCTTAGCATAAACACATCTATATCACCAACGGAAACAACAATGCTAGCTAATTGGGAAACAAATTTTACCTTCACCGTCCATAATACTGGTAACGTAAATACTAGTTTAACTTTAGAAATGGAAGGTAGTTCTTTAGAGGATTATCTCTACTTTCCAAAAACAATACCTAATCTGCAACCCAATGAAACTAAGGAAATAATTGCCTCTTTGAAGATAAATAATCCTGCTGAAGCACCTGTTGGGAGTCATCAATTCCGAATAACTGCGTATACAATTGATCCAGATATTTTTGACTCATCTACAGCAACTGTGAAGATTTTCCCCCCAGATTTCATACCACCAGGAATCTATTATTCTGGACCTGAGTTTTTACCGTATGGTTTAGTCTATCCACAAACCAGTTTGAATATTGGTCCTAAATGGAATGCTATTGATGATGCTCCAAATTGTTATGAATTGTTTATTGATGAAGTCTTAATAGATAGTGATAATTACACAGAAAGTACAGAGGTCCAATTAGACTTAGGATCTCTAACAGAAGGAGTACATAATGTAACAATAACCTTCAACGATACTAGCGGTAATATGGCATCAGATACAAAATGGGTTACAATAGAACCAGTAGATACAATTGTTCCTAATGTTACATCTGTCACAAATGATTTGATTATACCAGAGAATTTTGAAAATAATTATACTCTTAGTTGGAATGTTACTGAAGAATTTCTATTAGATGTTGCTTTATATCTAAACGGTGTAGAATTATCTAAAAATTTATACACATTTAATCTGATTAATAAAGAAAACAAGGAATGGGTTGCTAGTTATGTTCTAGAGTCCGGAAGTTTGGCTCAAGGATCTTGGAACTTTACACTAGAGACTCAAGACATGGGTAATAACTTCAACTCATCGAGTATTTTTGTGGATATCTTATCTGTTGATTCAGATATCCCGTCATGTACCGAAGAACCTGATTCAACGGTCTTTCTCTCTCATAATGAATCTATCTCATTGACATTCACCGACAGCTTTCCTTCAAGCTATTCATTATGGGTTAATGGTCTTCATGTGTCTACTAATAACTGGCAATCTAATGTTCCTGTAATCCTTATGCTAGAAGAGTTGCAACTAGAGGTAGGTGAAAACGATCTAAGAATGAACGTAACTGACCTTTCAAATAATATTCTAACATACAATTGGACTTTGAATGCTATTGATATAGATCCTCCAGTTATCATCTCTGGGCCAACCAATTATACAGTATATGAACACAATGTGTCATATGTGGATAATCCAGTTTGGCTTGTAAATGATACTGATCCTCAATTTGGAGAATACTTCATTTATCGAGATAATGTGTTAAATGCATCTGGTATTTGGTCTTCTGGAAATGGATCTATTACCGTTTCTATATGTGATTTATTAGTAGGTAATTATAGGTTTGATGCCGTATTTAAGGATGCTAGTGGGAATGTCCGAAATTCAACAATTTTTATTACAGTAGAAGATATCTTAGCTCCCATGATACTCAATGGTGACTCAGGTGGCTCATCCTCAGAAATTCTTGAAGGACTTAAGCTTAAAATTAATTCGGTTAATAATCCAGCTTTCAAAATAGAAAATTCTTTCTTAGCAGCTCCTATCTATGACGAAATTGTGTATGAACCGCTTTATACTGCTTCTTGGTTTGAATTTATCTTTTTTGAAAGACATTACCCCGTCTCATATGATTTATATTTAAATGGAAGTAAGTTTGAGAGTGATGTAGTAACAGACCCACATATTTTAGTAGATATTGAACCTAGTTTACCTGGAAAATATTATTATACAATTGAATTGACTGATCGATACAATAATACTGACACTGGTTCGATCATTGTCTATGTGGATGACTTCACGCCTCCAATCATAAAACAACCTCCTGACATGATTATCCCCGAAGGGATGATAGGAAATTCTATCCATTGGCAAATTTCCGAAGCAAATTCATATAACTTCTCTCTTTACAGAAATGCGAAACGAATCGACTCAAGATCCTTGACTAACCTGAATCTTACCACTTCTCTTGATACGTTGGCAGCAGGAGAGTACATATTTATTCTAATCGTTTTTGACTTAGAAGGGTTTTCACATTCCTGTACTTGCCATGTGTCAGTAATTGACATCACTGCACCGACACTCAGCCATATTTCGGACTGTAGATTTCAGACAGGTGATCCATCAGCATTGTTAGTTTGGAAAGTGTCTGATCTTCATCCAGCAACCTACATCATCAGTCGAAATGGAGAAAAATTCCTCGAAGAAGAATGGGATGGAAATGACATCACTTTTCCATTAGTTGGATGGTCTGAAGGGATTCATACTTTAGAACTTGTAGTTCAAGATGCATCAGGAAATAGTGCAGTAGATGTCGTTAAAGTCACCCTTGTTGAAAAAGAATCAGTAACAACATATTCCCAACCCCCTGGAATCTCAACACCTGGATTTATCCTAGTTTCTTTACTCTTTACAACACCCTTATTGGGACTAAGAAGATTAAGAAAGAAGAAAAAGAGTTGCTCCGCATGAGGACGACTTAATTGTGATTACTGGTTATCGTCCAAAAGAATCTGAATGGAAAAACAGTTACTCTGTAAAGAAGTAGAAAGACTATGGAAAAATGTCACCAATGTGGTGGTTCAATTAAAAAAGTGGTTGGATCTGTTACATTAGAAGGTATTACAATTAATGATCTCGTCTTTGAAGAATGTCAACAATGTCATGAACAATACTTCGATGAAAAAACATCGATCTTCATTCAAGAAGTACTAAAGTTCATAAAACAGCAAAAGGAAAAATTAATGCTAGAACAGAGTGCTTGAAACTAATAATTCTTATTTTTCGATCAAATAAAGATTTAAATAACTGGAACACAACTGTTTTCTTATGTCGGAGAGAGGAACTCCCTCAACAGACAACTCTTGGAAAGCGTCCATTCTAATGTATATTTATACACCTCTGATGATTTTACCAATCATTTTGGTCTTCATATCCTTTAACTGTTTAGGTCTCGACTCTCTGATGTATCTTGGATGGATTCTCTTAATATTCAGTGTTATTGTTATTTTTCTGGCTGGGCACGAATTCCAACAGAAAGGTGGGGTGCCAAAGGGAAAACACCTTGTTCACACTACTATTCTAGTTGACAGCGGAATTTACTCCGTTGTTCGACATCCGCAATATTTGGGGTTCATTCTGGTGGTTCTTAGCTTAGTTCTAATGTCTCAACACTGGTTGAGCGTGATTTCTGGGATTCTAGGATCAGTATTATTTTATATAGACGTACAACAGGAAGAACGGTCAAATATTGAGAAGTTTGGCGATGAATACAAACTCTATATGCAACAAGTACCACGAATGAATCTTTTAATTGGTTTAATACGGTTGTTACGATATAGTAATAGAGAAAAGTCTAAAGAAACAATTTAAAAGGAAAAAGATCAACATATTCCTAACGACGGAGTAATTAATGAAGAAATCGATGGATGAATAAATGACTACAAATGAACTAAAAGAATTTCCTCTCCCTGAAAAACCATCAAAAAATCTCTCTTTTGAGGAAGCTTTTGAACTAGTGAAAGAGAAGTATCATGAACTCTTCAAACGGCTCGCTAAAATTTAGGCACATTGAATATTCTCATACGATTAGTATTTTCAATTGGCACAAGAATGATGCTGTTGCTGATGGGGATGATCCACATCTCTATGGCATTTTAGACGAGAATAAATTACAATCTTGTCTATCAATACCTCTTCAGAGTTTCTATGATGTGGATACATATCCAACGGTGGCTGCTAAGGCTGCTGCTTATTTTTATTATTTTAACAGATATCATGTTTTTTCTGATGGTAACAAACGAGTCAGTGTCTCTGTAATGCTGACTTTTTTGGTGTGGAATGGATGTACCCCCTCTTACGATCTCATGATGAACTCTTTGATATGGCTTTAACTATTGCTAATGAAGAGACGTGTCCAGTAATAGGTAAAGTTATTGAATGGATTGAAGTATCTTTGAAATGCTGAGAAGTAGTTCTATTAGCCTTACAAGAAATATAAATTTCATGACTAAATAAGCACTTTGTCAATAACGAGGAGGAGCGAACAACTGGATTGAATCCTTTCGTGGAGTGATGATTATTTAGGTCTTAGGAGTGTTGTTTTTTTGCGGATCCCCAAC
>JAEOTU010000322.1 GCA_016839665.1 Candidatus Hodarchaeota archaeon | reverse complement strand
TTGCGAATGCAGACTGGATTATTAACTCCTCCAAAGCTGCCCAGGTCCAAGACCAAGATGGTGATGACGATGATGTCTGGGAAGACAATGCGCCCTTGACAAACGGTTCCGTCGCCATGCTCGCAGTAGAAGACTCCCTTGGCCCCTGGACAGAATCAAAACTCGTGGTCGCAGGTGAAGCCTTCTTTGCCGATTACAAGGAAATGTTTGGCTATGTCCAACGCTATGCGAATGGGACTAACCAAAACATCAACCTGACTCGTGCACTACTTGATTGGAGTACTCCTACCAATATGCGTTACTATCAGATTGCTAATGATATGTATGCTCCAACCATTCAAATAGCTAGCGACAATACCCACGAAGTGAGTGATGCTGATTATGTGGCTGATAACGAAGAGTTCGAAGTATCATTCGTTGTCCATAACTATCCAAATGCCTATGCAGGAATTGAAGAGATATTCCTGACCTACGAAGAAAACAATACTGAAACCAACGCTACGATCATGCAAGAAGGTTTTAATACTTTCACAGCAGCATTTGGACCATTCGATTATGGTATGGATGTTTCCTACTATATTTATGCACGAGATCAAGCAGGCTTCTGGGTCATGAGTGATTCCCAGTCGTTCTCAGTTGATTACTCTGACTCACTTGCTCCTAATGCAACAGTCACATTGATGAAAGGGTTCGCTACAGTAACGAGTACTTCCACTGTTTATACAACTGAAGCAGTTAATGTGGTTGTAACCACTCCAGACATTGCGGAAGATGAGGAAATCATCTCTGGTTTTGACTCAATTGTCATCGAGTACTCAACCGACGCTGGAACCTCTTGGACTGAAGCCATTATAGCTGGTAGCGGCACCTCTTACACGGCAACCCTAACTGGTTTCGATGCAGACACAACAGTTCAAGTAAGAGTTACCGTAAAGGACAAAGCTGCTAATAGCAAAACCATTGATGCTGGGTCATTTACTGTCACTGCTGCACCAATAGTAACAACGACTACGACAGCTGCTCCACCTATTCCAGGTTTCGAAATCCTCTTTGGATTCATCGCACTGCTGGGCCTAGCGGTATTCATATCTCGCCGAAGAAAGAGATAATCTCTTTTCTTCATCCCCCTCTTTTTCTTTTTTGTTAAGTTGATTTGAAATTATATCCTCGATCCTTCTGAATTTGGCGTTAATTGACGAGAAGGGATAAATTCTTCTTTTAGAAATTTAATAAGACTTTCAACTGAGATAAAGGTCTTGTCTGCAAAAAAGCCTGTAAAGGGACTATAATTCTCTGCTGGAAAAACTGCGAACACATACTTATTGTTGCGAAAACCATATGCTTGTTCATTCACGACTCCTGACGAATGGACAATTTCTGGATAGTAGACTACGACCGTGGTTGCCTGATCAATCAGCTGGAAATCGCGATAAACTGTTTGATAGAAATCAAAAACACGAATATCCTCTGGAATATCAATATATGCTTTTTCGAGCTCCATCGTACCAGGGTCGAAAACGATGAAACCTAGGTTTCTAAGTTCTTGTGCGAGATCTTCAATTCCTTTTTTTTTTTCATCGTCCTTAATATGAGTCATAGGATACGAAAGATACACTTTTTCGCTGACTTCGTGCTCAAAAATGAGTTTATAGAGTGTGTTGGGGGGTTGTCGTCGTGCGACGATATAAAAAGGTTTTTTTAGGGTCTCAGCCATGAGTTTTGTTATGAAAGCTTCTTCTTCCTGCCAAATTCCTAGTTGTAGTCGATTATTCATTCCCCCCCAAAGTGGATTTGCCTCTAGGGTTTCATAGATATCATTGATGACATTGATAATGGTGAGAAACAGATCGGGTTTCAGTTTGGTTAGGTAAAAGAAATCCCATCCTGACATGAGATGTTCACGCCAACGAAAGGTTGCATGAGTATTAATAACGATAGCGACTTCTTTGTGTTTTTCTTCGTGTTCTTCAACTTCATGCAGAATACGCTCGAAAACAGTGGATCTCAATGCTTGAAGAGTTGGCGGGGAAAGATCAAGCATTTTTTCACGCTTGACATCCATTCCAAGCTCCTGGGCTGTTCCCCACATCATTCGGTTTGTGTTCATCACTACTAATTTCTTTTGGGGGTAGTTCTGCTTGAGATACTGTTCTAATTCAGCAACCGCATCAGATCTACCAGATCCACTGATACCACTTACAATCACTCTCACAGTTGCTCACCTTTGCTTTAGAGGAGATACAAGTAACCTCTAAATGGTTGATTCATTTGTGATATAGTTTCTTTCGGCAAACTTTTAGCATTTGTTAATTAAACTTTCTACCACTAAAGAAAATAATTATTAACGACTAAATTTGGGCTTCTACTATGAAAATAAAGAATAACCGAATTCAATTAACAGAAACCAGTTTAGTAGCCTTCGATCTAGACGGAACCCTTACAACTACGGCTTGTCGATCATCTTGGCAATATGTTCATGAATTTTTTGGTACTTGGGAAACCCATGGTAAGGCTATTTTACAGCGTTTCATTAGAGGAGAAATCTCTTATTATGAATTCTGTAAAGCTGATGCTGAAGTTTGGATAGGTCGAACAGAGGATGAATATCGAGAAGCACTCTCTAAAGTAGAGTTGCGTGAAGGTGCAAGTGAACTAATTGCCTTCCTAAAAGAAAAGGGATGTATAATAATTATATTATCGATGGGGTTGATAGAACTCGTAGAAAGAATTGGACAACAACTTGATCTTGATCACTGGATTGGCAATGAGCTGATTCGCAACAATAACCGAATAACAGATGAAGTAAAGATTAACATTGGTTGGCAGGAAAAAGGAATAGTATTAAGAAAAGTCTTGAAAGACTATCGGGTACCTCCCCAAAATTCAGTTGTGATTGGAGATTCCACTGCTGATATCGAAATGTTTGAGGTTGCTGGGGCTTCTATTGCAATTGAACCTTCCTCGGAACGTGTAGCTGAAGCTGCTGATTTTGTATGTCAAACCACCAGTTTGATAGAAATAATATCTTTTTTTGAGATATTGAGTGATTAGAGATAATATTCTTATCTGACTAGGTGTGATATTTCACTTTTATAGGAATAACTTCGTCAAATCAGGCTTTGACGACAAAATTTTTTCTCATTTTTGAAATTAATTATTAAAAGAGGAAAACTGTTAGAGTCATGGCTATTAATGAGGTGAGGAAGATGATAAGGAGTAATATGGGTTTTCATCGGGACCTAGGAGAAGGAATGCAGCACGAAGAGCAAGTAAATTGATTGATACCATCAGTCCTAAAATCCCAGGTATAACGCCAATGAATGATAAAGTTACAATTAAAAGTATTAGAACTGAACTTGTTAGAATAATCGTTCTGTATAATTTCTTCGTTCTCATCCCGCTTGCAATATACATCTCATCTGGGTAAGCATAATCGATAGCTATTGAACTGAGATTGAAGATGAGAATTGAAGACCAAACCAAATAAATAGCAAAAATTGATAATAACAAGACAATATCAAACCCTTTTATCGCTGTAGTTATCTGGTACAGATAATCTAACACAGTTAATATTAGAACTATCACTAGTAAAACAATATCAATTCTTGTAAAATTCATCTGTGAACCTCTTTTCAAATAGCAGTAAGAATTGAGTTCATAATTAAATGATTAAGAATTTCCGGTAGAGGACAAATTATTTTAAGTAATATCGACAATTCCCATCTCTGTCAATCCAAAAACAGCTTCATTTTCAGGTAGAAGAGGACTATCAACTATTCGAGCAATACGACGTTCACCTTTCGATTTTCGTAGGTATACACGAGTTTGAGCGGCATGAGCAACAATGTGTCCTCCAACAGGATGAGTGGGATCACCGAAAAATTGGTCTGGTTTAGCATGGACTTGGTTGGTAACAATCACAACTAAATTTCCAATCTCTGCAGCTCGTAAAATTGTATGAATATGTTGGTTGAGTTTTTGTTGCCGAGTAGCTAAGGTTCCCCGACCAACATATTCAGCTCTAAAATGAGCAATAAGTGAGTCTACAACAAGCAACTTGACATTTTCAGTCGGTAAATAATCCTTTAACATTTTTTCAACTAAAACCATCTGATGGTCACTATTGTGAGCTCTTCCATGCAGGATGTTTTCTAATAACAAATCTTCGTCTATTTCATCTTTCCAACGAGAGGCCATTGACAACACTCGCTCTGGGCGAAACGTTCCCTCACTATCAATATAGATAACCTTGGGGTACTCTTCCCCTTCACGAAGACCACCCTTTTCACGCGGTAAATGGATGGTCACACAGAGTTGGTGTGCTATCTGAGTTTTTCCTGTTCTATATTCACCAAAAAGTTCTGTTACAGCTCCAGTCTCGATTCCACCTCCGAAAAGCTCATCTAGCTTCTGGCTACCTGTTGTAACTTTCGCTAATCCTTTTCGACGAGCTAAAACTGATTTTGCGGTTTCGAAATCAATATCGAGCGCTTCTCGAGCAGCTTCAATTATTTTCTGAACGGTTTTTTCACCCATACTCGCTATTGAGGTTAATTCCCCGACTGAGACTGTTGCTATAGATTCTAATGTCGAGAATCCTGCCTCTACCAGCTTTGCAGCAGTAGAAGGGCCTATTCCTGGTAGATCGGTAATAGATGTGACATTATCAGTTTTTTTCCCAGCTTTTGATTCAGTGGATATTTCAATCTTTTCAGATTTTTTCTTCGGTGACATTGTTTTGCCAATCCTTAAAGGAGATCTTCTCATAGGATTATAAAGAGCTATTGTTTTTTTGAACCTATAAACCCCTTAAATCTTTTCTGCTTTAAAGAAATATAAAGAAATTGGAAAAGTTATTACTAAATCAG
>JAEOTU010000321.1 GCA_016839665.1 Candidatus Hodarchaeota archaeon | reverse complement strand
TAGGTCTATTTTTCACGAAGGGGGAGGGGTAGCTCCTTATCAGGATGTTGAGAAAAATATGATTTGAGAGAATCATAGATAGTAGTTTCTGCATCAAAACGTGGTTGATATCCAAGTTTCTCCTTAGCTTTGGTTGAATCAATCAAATAATTTGTACCTAGAAGTTTCACTCGGAATATAGACATTAGGGGACTTTCTTTTTTTCGTCTAAGCTTTGCGAAACCTTCAGAGACAGCACCAAATACCCATACAACTCGATATGGAATATGTCGAAAAGAGGACTTCTCAGCTAACATCTCAGCATAGCGAGTGTATAGCTCCTCAGCTGATAGATCGAAACTTGTAACATTAAAAGCTTCTCCTTGAATATTAGGATGTTCTGCAGCAAGACGTAAGCAATGCGCAGCATCACGGGCATGAACAACAGATTGGATTTGTTTTCCGTTTCCAATAACAACCATTTCCCCTTTTTGAATGGCATCCACAAAAGATGGGGTCGTATACTGATCACGAGATCCAAGAATGAAAGGTGGCCTTACACTGACAATATCCATTCCATATGTATCTACATAATCATCAACAATCTGTTCTGCGGCCCACTTTGATTTTTGATAGTCACCATAAGGCTTTTGGGGAAAGTCTTCTGTGATCGGTTTTTTGGAATTTGGAAATCCGTAAAGAGCGCAAGAACTTGTATGGGCTATTTTTGATATATCTATCTTTCGTGCTGCATCTAAAATGTTGCGAGTACCCTCTACATTAATAGGAACAAGTTTCGACCAAGATTCCCAATCATCCATAATTGCAGCATTGTTGAAAATTACTTCTACATCCTGCATTGCGGAATTAAGTGTTTCAGGTAAGGTTATATCACCCTCAACTACTTCTACATTGTTTGGTAATTGTGTCGTATTGCTAGACTTTCTTGCTAATACTCGTACATCATAGTTTGATTCAACTAGTTCCTCAACAATGTGACTTCCAAGGAAGCCTGTACCCCCTGTTACTAATGCTTTCATTTTCTTCACACCTTATCAGGGAATTCTTCAATTAGATATTTAGCTTTCATCACAGGAAGCTTACAAGGAAGTTTTGGCTTCAAAAATATTACAGCTAATGAATATCGATCGAAAAATAACATTTTTTTAGATTTTTCTATTCCCTCTTGGTGGTTTGAATGAAGATTAAGGCAATACTAGTTGATTTTGATGGAGTGCTTGTGGATTCAACAAGAGCTTACACGAAAGCAACGAATGTTACCATGAAGAGTTTCAATTGTACACCCGTAGCAAATAAAGATGTGAGAAATATCTCTTTAGAAATCGCTAGGAGGTTGGATTTGGGAGTCTCAAAAGACAAAATACCAACTGGTCTGATAATTATTACACCAGATTTGCATACAGATTTTATTGATGAGTGGTTAAGGATTTGGAACGAAGCCTGTCTTTGGGAAGTAACCCCTATCCTTGGAGCACATAAAGTGTTGGCCGATCTTTCTATGCGTTTTCCGCTTGTTCTTGTTACACTGCGCTATCTAGAGAAGTCACTCATTAAAGACCAATTGAAAAGATTAAAATTTGATGGCTATTTTAAAGCGATTATTACAACTTTAGACGTTAAAAGGCCAAAACCTGCCCCTGATTCTCTTCTTGAAGGAGCCAAAAGATTAGGCGTACCAATAGAGGATTGTGCTATTGTGGGAGACTCTATCACTGATATTAGGGCGGGAAAAGCAGGTGGGGCAAAAACTATTGCTGTTTTATCTGGAATATTTGATGAAAATGTGTTAAAAAAGGAAAAACCAGACCTAATCGTCAGGGACCTAACAGACATTACACTACATCTAGAATAACACCAAGAGATTCACTTTAACCGCCGAATGACTAGAACTCCGCCTCCTAGTAGAACAACTACACCAATTACTCCTATAGTTACTACGAGTGGATCAATTGACGGATTTTCTTGCGGTAGAGTCTCATAAGATAGATTTTGTAGATAAAATTCTAACTCTGCTAAGACATCCCATGCAATTGCGTATGAATGATTTTTCCTCGACGCAAGAAACTGCTCCTGAAACTCGGTAATTCTCTCTATTTCTTCTTGGGACAAGAGGGAGAATTGGTCATTTACCTCATTAATGAAATTATTAGTTTCATTTACTGCTCGAATATTAACTGCTTGTCTTTGAAAAGCTTCTATTCTGACTTTAGAATAGCGACTGGTACCAGGATAATAGCCCATCACATCTCCAATAAAATCAGAAATACAAATTTCTCCTCCAAAAGTATGATAATAGCCGATAGCATGTCCTGTTTCATGAATTACAACATTTGTGAAACCCTGCCGAGTTTTTGTTCGGTTTGGATAAAATAAGCGATCAAGCTCTAACAATTGTACGATTTGACCTGATCCGCCTAATCCTGTATATAATCCACCTCCACTCCAAATCCCTGGAGAAGCAAAAGTTGCATTATCGATTATGAATGCATAGCCTGTTACATTAATTTCAGATTGTAATTCTTTATCAAAGACCTTTCCAGTAAAATCAGGATCCCAAAGATACTCGGTATAAAGAGTGTAAGCGTCATAATAACGGTAATCTGGAATCGGGGGGTCTCCTGAATACGATTCTTGAGGGTCGAGTTCTGACATACTAAAGAAAGATTGAATCTCTGGATAATCATTCCAGCTCTTAAAATCTACAGTAAAAGTGATTTCAGAATTTGGAGCCAACTGTGAGAGAGCTTCTACCACCTCTGTTTCATTAACAACCCATTTCAAATCATCGGAACTCAGTCCAAGATGAGAGACGTTGTGAAAAACGGCTAGTTCCACAGATATTCCTTTACCATACTCAGGATAAGGAACATAATGCTGATACAAAATCACATCAGTTAACCACTGCTCAATATAGTCAGTAAAATTCCCGTTTGAATGTAGAAATTCATCTAAATCTGTTTCTGAATAATATCGAGTTTCTGTAGAGATATTGTTCCAAGTATAATACCATTGAGTGTACCACTGGTACGCTGTTGGATCAAAAAAGTAATTACGGTATTTGTGGCCATAACCAACAAAAGGAAAAGACACATCAAAGTTTAACGGGAAATCCCATTCATTACGCCACCAATGGCGCTGGACACCTGTATCTACATCCAGTTCCTTTACTGAAAACCAGTGTTCCTCAGAATGATCGGTCGTGTCAAATTTTGTGAGGTTTAACACATAATAACAATAGTCAGAAGACTGTTCATACGGGTTTGAATGAAACCATTCTTCTATCTCTTCAGCAGGTATAGCTGTTCCGTTTTGTATTTCGAAAATATCCCTTACATGACCATCTATTGCTTGCGCATTTAATTCATCTAGCTTAAGTTTTGATGTTACTGCGTTTGGTTTCGCAATCGAATCAATAAAATTCATAACATTTGTTTTATAAGAATCATTGGCCTCATAAAAGGAGTAGTCAACAATGTAATTCAATATCTCGATCCCCCACAACATATTAGGTAAATTTATCTCTCCAAAAGTCAATATTTCATGATCGAAATTAATAAAAACAACTGCTATTTCAAGAATTTGATTATTTTCGAATAAGGGAATAACTTCCGCTGAATTTTCATATGATAAGCTCTCAACTCTTCCCATTCCCCCAATTAGGAGAAAAACAACAATGATTGCTGGTATAAGACCTTTTTGTCGCATTAATTTCCACCTAAATTTTGTAACAAGAATTTTCTGCAAAGAAGATTAATAAATCATTTTATCAAGGAAATCAATCTGCAGTAAGAGAAAAAAAATATCACGGAACTTTTAACCTAGAAGCTTTAAATTAGAAATTACGTTCTTTTGCCAGAGGACATGGTAATAGGTGGCAAGTTTAACTATTATACAATGGATTAACATCACTGCTGCAGTTCTAATTTTGATACCTGCTGCTGTTTCATATAAACATTACTATCGAACTCGTATTATAGATTTCCTAATATTTGGCTTGTTTTTTACCATGATCTTTTTGACTCTAGGTGGGAATGTTTTAGCAAGTATAACCAATATCCTGTTCTTTTACCAATTACATTATTGGGCTTGGATCAGTAACACTATTCTGATACTTCTTCATGTTATCAGGATGCACCAGGGTCGTCTTCAAAAAATTGCTTGGTATATTGGTACTGGTTGGTTCATAGTGCTTGCTTTTTTGATAACTTTTTGGGAGTTAATGTTACAACCAGAAACTTCGTCATTCTTAAATTTGGTCATACCTCATATCCATTCGTCTTATCATCCAAATGGAGCTGGGATCATGATCGCTGATGGGCTTTTTCTCTTCTCAACAAGTCATAGAATCATTTGTCAATTATTCTTTATTTATGCTTTCTGTGTGGCACTCTATATATACATAACCATCAAACCTGTTGTGTCTACTGATCGGATTACTTTAGCACATAGATTATGGATTATTGCGATCGTTGCTACCGTCGTTTATTTTGTCATGGAACTCCCTTGGCTTCCCCAGATTCCGTTTCTGAATGCTCTCCTAATTGTGAATTTTACACTCATCGCTTATATTGCGTTACGTTTACCGGAAGCCATGATTATTACTGAAGTTCAGGTCGGTCGTGCTATAAAGTTGTATAAGAAAATTCAAAAATTAACGACCGCGAAAGCTCTGAAGGATTTCGGTATGCCTGAGCTGGTCAAATATCTGAAGAATCTTCCTCCTGAACTCTTTGAAGAAAGGGTCTAAAGATTTTAGATCATATCAAATTTTATGGCGTCATGGGGACAAATTTCGATACACCGATTACAAAAATAGCATTCACCTTTTTTAGAATCCGCAGCAGCTTCTTGAGTTGGACAGATCTTTTCACACAGCCCACAATCGGTACAGTCTTCCGTACGTTGGTATTTTATTCCAGTAAAACGGCTTAAAAGAGATGATCCAATTCCAAACGGACATAGGAATCTACACCACGGACGATAGATGAAAATACTAGCGATACCTACTGCAATCATGCTTAAAAAAGGGATTAATAGGGTAAGGGTGAGAAACCTGAGAAATAAAAAACCTGAAAGAGGATTGAACTCGGGGAGAATGACTATACTCCAAACACTAGCTAATAGGAATAAAACCCCGAGAAATATCCAACGTACTTTACTCGAAACTTGTGAGGACACTTCCACACGGAATTTAGCCTTTTTTTGACCATCCAAATCTGATTTAAAGCAGATTTTTGAGATTAATTCTTGTAAGGCGCCTACAGGACACGCAAATCCGCAAAAAATCCTACCAAAGAGTAGTGACGAATACAAGAGTAAGCCTAAAATCAAGCTTACCAGAAAAAGAAAGGTAAGCTCGCCTCTTAGTCCAATAACAATGAGAATATATTGGATGGGTAGTACAGCATTAGGAACCCCTCCTAACAATATTCCTCCTAAAATTATAGTGATTAGATAAATTGTTGTGCTTATTTTTCTACTCATCAATTTAGCGTTGATTAGTATTACACAGAACGAACAAGTTATCACCCAAAAGAGAATCATGGGTGCAGGAGAATCCAAAGGAAGGAGTTCATTCGGTGAAGGCACAGAAGCAATATCAATTCCTAAGCCGTGGAGTTTTTCCATGTCTGCGATCACTTTTCAGTTCGGTTAAACTAATTCAACAAGTCCATCAAACTCATCATCGAATGTAACGAGGAACTCGATGTTTTCTAGTTCCATGAATGCTAAGATTGTACAATCTGTGAAACTCAAAGGTTTTTTTGGCCATTCGGCCAATTGTTGCCATTTTTTCCAAGATAAGACAAAATGAGTGTCTTCAATCTTCTTGAATTTTACAAATTTAGGTTGTTGACAAGTGATATTGAAAGCTTTGACAACCAAATCCTTTCTATGAGTGTGTCCCCAGACAGTTGTGAGAACTTCATCTACAATATAGTCTGTAGTCAGAAGAGACCCAAATTTGCGTTTTTTCAGTTCAATCAGGAGCTTTTTTGCGTTTTTGTGCTTTTCGTCTCGAGTGTTTAAGAGAGCGACAAAAAAACAACTATCAATGAAGGTAGCCATAGTTAATCTACCTTTCCACTTTATAAACGATTTTGTTTATTTGAGATGATAATTTCTCTGTCCCTTCGCCATAATCATCTGAAAAGTCTAAGACAGATTCGATTATATCGTCATCTAGAGAACTTTCTTCTTGTTGAATTTCATGAATGATCTGGTCATAATTTTTTGAACCTATCTTGAAAGTAAGCTCTAATATTTCTTTTTTACTCAATTTTTTCTTAGTATCAAGATAAATTCTTGCTTGTAATTCTTCTAAATCATCTTGAAGATCAAATTTTACTGTGGACACTGGTAACACCAAGTAACCTCGAACACCACGACCTTAAATATTTTTAGGTTTGTTTTCATACTTTGCCTAAAATGCATTTACTAGGACTTTCACAAACCCAAAAAAAGCATTTAAAAATGTTTAATAAAGAAAGAGAGATTTTTCCTCCCCTGGTTATGAACCAAGGATGGTTCCAATTTCTTTTCCTATCTCCTGAAATGTTAATGTAACACCAGATTCGAGTGGCCCTTCTCTGCCATATACAATCGCTGATTGTCGAGACTTAATGATTTTTACCTTCAATTTTTTCAGTTTTCCTTCAATCTTTCTCGCAGCACTATTTTCAAGAATGAACCACCTCTTTTGATTTAATCGAGAGTGGTTTCTAGTATCAAAACTGAATCCATTCATTCCCTGAAGATCAATGGAATTTAACCTCTTCAAAAAAGTTTTCATTCCTTTAGATAACCCTATCATATGAGTTGGTCCACCAATAGCTAGAAAATCGTAATTTGGTATTTGGACGATATCTACCTCATCAGTACTCAAACATGCTGTTTCAACGCCTGTTTCTTGAATTCCTTTAGCTAAACTAAGAGCAACATCTTTGGTATTCCCAAAGAGGGATTGATATAATATTAACGCACGTACCATTAACTTCACCATTTAATCACTCTAGTAACAGGATTCTGTGTCTCTAATTTCCTCGATTTTTGAGTATTTGCTCTCTTATTCCGTAAATCCTGGAATATTACTACCAACAGGGGACCAAATGCAAAAGTAGGAAATATACTTACCCAAAATAAGCTCCAAGCTTTAGCATGGAAAGGAATACCAATCACTAAACCAAACAATACCACCCACTGAAGCCAATATAGGTAAATTGCTCTCTGATCACCGCTAGGATACAATGGCCAACTTTTAGAATAGAGGATAAAGTCAATTATCCATAAAAGTCCTAGGATAAACATAAAGACAATACAATAGAATGATTGTTGGATTACTAATAGCGAATGTGCAAAAGTAAGCCCCAATACGATTGTATAAATTCCACTATGGAACAACAGACCTGGAGTATAATAAGTAACAAAAATCCTTGCAATTCTACTTGTTTGTAATCCAAATCTGCAAATGATGAAGTAGATGTAGTTCACCAAAATTGGAATCTCAGAAAGTATAAACAGGGAGAAAATGATACGTCCTAACTCGGCTCCTTCTAGCGTACCAAGGAAAGCAAGAAAATATCCGACCATCAAAGAAAAAACTAGTAAGATTACTAAACCGATGAGAATAAAATTCTTCATGGACTCTTTAACGTTAAAATATGCTGAATCGTTTGTATTGTACATTTAACACACTTTCTTTCTTTTCGGAAAGCGTACAATACCTAATCATCATAATGTTTCATTCCCTTATCTATAATGTTGAATAGAACTGCCAAATACTCTCCAGATTTATCTTCTGATTGACTTCTCTTTCCACGCATCACCAATTCGTTGATCGCTGACCCAAGAGTACTCAGGGCCATCACAACTGAGAACGGATCTATTTTAGTTTGAACTCCTGATTTTTCTATTGTTTCTGTGATAACATTAATCATGAGTTTTTCAATCTTTAATTGGTGAAATCTAAATTGTTGTTCACTTTCAGTCAATGGTTGATTAGTTTCTTCTTTTATGATCATTTTCCCTATGGCCAAGTTTAATCTACCTGATTCAAAGAGTCCTGCATAATCAGGATATTCCTCCACAAAGGCAAGGTAAGCATTCCCGAGAGTAAGTAGTTCATATTCCACGTTAGGGGCATTAAAAGTATTCTCCATTATTTGAAACATTTTTTCAAAAGCTCTAGAGACCACTGCTATAAAGAGATCATCTTTTGAGTCAAAATAATTGTAGATCGTTGCCTTACTATATCCTGCCTTCAGTGCTATCTGGTCAACCATCGTTTTGTCATATCCCTGATTAATAAAGAACTTTTCAGCAGTTTTAATAATATCATCTCGTCGCTGTTTGCGTTCTCGTTCCAATCTCTGCTTTCTAGGAGAAGAAAGATTTTCATTGTTGCTCATAAGCCTTCTCCAGTCAATGGATTAGGATGATTTATTAAGGTATTGTACTTAAGTCGAATTGTTCAACTCAAGTATAGTAAATAGACCCGAGTATAAATATCTTATTATTGAGGAAGTCAAAAGAAATTGTATCCTCCCCAAGTTAGAGTCAATATAGGAAAATAAATCTCAATCACAATGTCAAAATTCCGCGTAGAACATATCTTCATAAAGTGACTCTAATTTATTCTTATGGTTTAATTCCATTTGTGCAAGCTTTTGATAGACAGAGATATGTTCTTCATCAATGGCTGACTCCGCCAGTTTGGTATATAGTTCTAATGCAGCTTTTTCTTCCTTCATAGCAAAAATAAAAACTTGCTGAAGACCTGAATTCTCATCAATAGGTTGAGTAACAAGGTGATCGGAAAGTTTTATATCTTGAATAGATTCAATTTCATAATTAAGTAATTCTTCTGCTTTTGAAAGGTTTTCAAGAGCCTCTCTATGACCAAGTTCATCTTGTGCAAGCTCTTCAAAAAGCTTTTTCACTGCAAGATCATCAATTTTCTTTGTAAAACTAGAATATAGTTCATACGCTTCCTTTTCTTTTTGAATAGCAAAATCAATAATTTCTTGTATGTTTGACATTATAATATTTCCTTTAAGCTAATAAATATTCACTCTACTTTTGTTATTCATATAATATTGCATTTATAAAGAATTAACTCTTTGCCCTCTTTTGAACCCTATTTTTGAACCAGTCAGGCATTAAGTACCCTATCATGGCGCAGAACCCAGCTATTGAGGCAGATGTCCATCCCATGAAATAGAAGAGTGAGTAACCCGCTGGAAACAAACTATCAATAATGAAGAAGATAAAGACAAATAGTTCAAATAACGCACTGAGTGCTATCATCAAAAAACCCGCTCTTGGTACTGGATTTGCTGTTTTCCTCATTTCTGTGAATGATCGTGAAAAGAGAATAATAAAAATAACGGAAGACACTATAACATGCCAAAGTAGAAGTTGAAAAGGGATATAAATGCCAGGGATCTCAATAAAAGGAGCTTGAGTTTTAAAGATGAAAATGAAAAGAAAGCCTTCTGTAATTCCAGTTGCGATTGTGAAAAGTTCACGGATATAAGGTCTGATCTCCGTAAAGAATATGTCAAGCGTGAAATAGAAGAGAAAGAGATTTCCAAGGGCAGAAAAAGCATAACCGAGATTAATTCCCAGACTACTCACATCAACTACTCCTTGAGTATAATACTCAATCGCTTTTGTAGTAAAAAGCGCAAGTCCTGCAAAGAAATATGAGGAAAAACTCAAAAAGAGATTTCTTACGGCAGGTACTCTTCCTTGTATGTATTTCAAACCTGTTTTTAAACTCAAATAAGTGAAAACTAATAGAACTATTCCTTCCATTAGGACTGCTTGTATAGGGGGTTCAGAACCCACCTGAGCGATTGTGTTTAACATATGACTGACCTCTTAGAATTCTACCATAACCCTGACTTTTCTAATTTCTTCTCTGCTTTATCAGTTCTTTCAACTTTTGTCTTAGAATGTTTTTGTATGAATTCAACATGAGAGACTGTTAATTCTTCTAATGTACTGTTAAACTGACTAAAGAAATCAGCATCCACGAAATTTACAGCATTTCTCATCTCTAGGTACAATTTCTCTGCTTCTTCAGAGATTCGCGTTAACAGGGGAAAAAGATACTCTGTTGAGGATCCCTTCTCTAATATAATTGCACAAACAAGATTCTCTGAAATAGTAAGAGTAAGATCGTGAGTATCTGTTGAAATAGAAGAGAGTTGGCCAATTTGAATCTCTGTCATTAATCCTCTGATAGCAATTAACATACCACCAAATATAAATCCTTTAATTTTTGGTGTTGGTTCGTAACATAAGATAGTCAGACCGGAGTCTTTCTCAATAATCCAAACTCCTGACACTCCTAGTGTGTTAAAAGCCTCTTTCATTTCTAGTTGCTGAATTTTGAGAAAAACAGATAAATAAATTCCTATCCTTATAAATCCAAAATCCCTTCCATTGAGTCGTAAATGATTTAATTGATTTGCTAAACCTTGAATGAGGGTTTCCTTTGCTACGATTAATAGTGATTCTTGATACAAAGAAAAATTATTTTGACAATAAAAATCTATCGGGCTTTAGAATGTTTGAAGACAAGTTATGGAACATTATGTGAAAAATATCTAAAAATAATCAAGTTGTTTAGCTCATGCGATAAATACAGCATTTTAAACAAATAAATTGTTTCATAATAAAAATCTAGTGACTTTGATCATCAATAATCAATGTTGCACAACATTTTTAAACAATGTAATACTTCTCCTTTCTAAAGCAGTTTCTTTGGAAAGAGTTGAAAAATCAATGATTACATTCACGAATACAAATTCATGTGTGTTATAGAAATGAGTAAGAAGTTGATAATAAGAAGCATGATATTGGTCTTCGTATCACTTGTGATCCTTCCAATTACTTCAGGTCATTCTTTGAATGATTATTCAACGAATGATTTAGAGACACTCCATGTGTTTACATATGATAATGACGAATGGTCGTCAGCAGCCCAATGGGAGGAACCTGGTTCCCATTACGAGCTTACATCACTGAAAATCTCTAGTTCCGACTTCCTAAAAAATATCCATGCAACCTGGATTCATAATGATTCCACGCTATATCTAGGCCACTGGGATGGTTTCGATTGGACTGTTGAACCTACTAATATCACTTTAGATCCTTATAATAGCTTACGTTATGCGTTTAGTGTTGATGAAAATGGGGGTGATCACCTTTGGTGGATGGGAGAAAACTACATAACAAGGTATGTCTATTTTAATGATTCTAAATGGAGTGAGAACATTACTCTTAATGTCCCAGTAACTTCTATTCACGATTCATACCTATCTTCTGGAGGGGCTATGTACCTTATGGACAGTACATCTTTATGGATTGGTAATAGTTCCTCTACCTCAATAATTGTTGATAAAGGGTTCGATTGGTATCTTAAAGAAGTAATAGTTGTCGATTCTGATTTAATGTATCTTTTTTTCACAACACGCTCTCACGAGGATAATTTCAATGTGCTTTCCATCCAGTCATTCGATGGTGGTCAGACTTGGACAGACCAAATAACAGTAATTAATGCTTCTTCTGTATCTAAGATCCCTTTCTACCACATTTTATCGACCGATTTCACGCGTCCTATTGTAGCTCAAGGTGAAAACAATGAATTATATTTATTTCATAAAGTAGATAGAACGTGGGAATCTGATACGTTTTCAAAAGAAGCGATTTTTGAACATATGGTATATTACTCATATTTCGATGGTTCAATTTGGAATCCTCAAATTCTATTATCTCTACCAGAGGAATTACTAAGTATTGAGATTCAAGATGCGATTATTGGTCCAGATAACAATGTACATCTGTTCTGG
Organism: Candidatus Hodarchaeota archaeon; assembly: GCA_016839665.1. Next base: position 5,626 of record JAEOTU010000321.1, on the reverse strand, counting down.
ATAGCACGATTTGAAGGAACTCATTTATGGGAACTCATGCACTACATTGTCTCAGAAAATGGTACCATAATAAAAAGGAATAGAGTAATGTCTAGCCAAAATCATTTATCAAATATCCACTCAATTGTTAGTGATTCAGGTGTCCTACAGGTGTTCGCTATGGATACACTAGTTCAAATTAATACTACTGACACCGTAATTCCAGGATTTGAAATCGAATTCGCGATTTCAAGTGGATTCGTGGTTGCTTTCTTTTTTAATAAGAAAAGAAGGAATTAAAGAATACCTCGAATTAACATCTCACAGTAAAAATTTATGTTAGATCCTTATTTGGATCAATCAATCTAAGGTGAGATCTTGGAAGAATTCAGAAACATGCTCAAGATGTGGGATGAAGAAAGATATACCCAAGAATTCCCCGAATCTGATCAAAAGAAGGGCTTTCCTCCTCCAGCTTTACAAAAAAACTATCCTAATAAAGTGAAATTAATAGATCTTATCCCTCCAGAAGAAATAACTATTGGTAATATGTCACTTCGCCAGGTTATTACCAAGCGAGAGAGCCACAGAAAATTCTCTGATGAACCATTAACTCTTGAAGAACTATCATTCTTATTATGGTGCACCCAAGGAGTAAAAAAAGTTGCTAGAAATCGAATTAAGCGCACAACTCCTTCTGCTGGTGCAAGGCACCCGTTTGAAACTTATCTTATTATAAATCGGGTTGAAGGTTTAGAACAAGGCCTTTACAGATTCCTATCGATTGATCACAAGCTATCTTTCTTACAACCTCTTGAGGCGGTAGATGTTTTAATAGAACAGTTGGTTTATAAACAATATTCTTTTGTCGGAAAAGGAGCAGTCGTTTTTTGTTGGGTAGTAATTCCTTATAGAATGGAATGGAGACATTCAGTGTTTTCAAGCAAATTTATTGCTTTAGAAGCTGGTCACATTTGTCAGAATTTGTATCTCGCATGTGAAGCAATCAATGCAGGAACATGTGCAATAGGTTATTATAACCAAGATAGAGTGGACAAATTTCTCGATATTGATGGGAAAGATGAGTTTACGATTTATATTGCTCCCGTTGGAAAAATAACTCCTGTTAAGTAACTCAACCGAGTATATCGCGGTATTTTTCTTCGCTTTGTTTTGACATACCAATAGAATACTGTAAAAATCACCAAAGCCACAAGAACGATCAATGTGAATAGAGACACGAGATCGAATAAACTAGATAGAGGATTGGTTTCACCTCTAATAGATATTATCGTGTTATCTCAAATACTAATCATTTGTGTATTTCTGATCCCTTTATGCCATTCTTTCGGCTTGTTCCTTATCTCTCTCTTTCTTTTCTTGTCTCTTTTTATCCATAAAAGACGAAAAGGCCGCTTTTCTCTCAGTTTGTCTTGTTTCCTCTGCTTCTAGAGCATCCGCTTTTTTGCTCTTTTCTTCTTCTTTGGCAACCTTTTTTTGGAATTTCTTTTCTTTTTCTATTCGTTTTTTTTCAGATTTCTCTCTTTTCTCAGTTGCTTTTTTTTCCAGTTTTACAGCTTCTTTCTGTTTTTTTTCAGCCTTATTTTGGAGTTTTTTCGCTTCTTTTCGTTCTTTTTCACTCAATAACATGTCACCTTCAGCTATTCAATAGATATCTTTTATTCTTCCGATTTATAGGATTTATTAATTTTAATTCGTAAAATTTCATTGTTAAATTTCGCTTTCACAGACGCTGGGTCAATTTCCTGATCAAAATCCACTTTAAGTTTGTATTTTCGTTTTTTAGATTTAGCTTCGATATTAATATAGGTATTTGTTGCTGCTTCTTCAAAAAAATTGTTTAAATCTTATATTGATCTTCTTAAGTTATAGCAAATATAAAAACTTTTTCAACGTAAGGAAAATGAAAGAAAATGTAACCTCTCTTGCCTCATATGAAAGAACTAAATTTCGCTAGTTAACGGGATATATTTGATTTCACTGATTCAAATTTTAAACCTAGGTTGTATTTGTCTCGATCTAAGTAAGCTTTTGATAAACGAAAATCCTTCTGTCAATTGGAACCATCATAAACAGCTGAATTAGCGTCGTTTTTTAACCAAAAATTGTATACATTTACTTCAATTACTTCAATTGAAGCATATGAAGCAATCAATGCAGGAACATGTGCGATAGGTTATTATAACCAAGACAAAGTAGACAAATTTCTGGATGTTGATGGAAAAAATGAATTTACAATTTATATTGCTCCTGTTGGAAAGGAAGCTACTGTAAAGTGACCCAACCGAGGATACCACCGTATTTATGTTCGCTTTGTTTTGATATACCAATACGGTACTATGAAAATTATCATAGCTCCAAGAACGATTATTGTGAGTCCTGATAAAAAAGATAGGTCATTGCTTTCACCTCTATCCAAAACCGCTGGTAGAATGAAATTTGATACCAATTCCGGTTCCACACCAGCATTTTGAAGTTTCGCAGTGAAGACAATAACAAGATCATAATCAGGTACAACAAAAATTCTTTGTTCGTTAAAACCATAAGCGTAATAGGCCCCAAGGGGTTGGTTAATCCACCATTGATAACCGTAGGCATCAACTTCATTCAAGACAAACGAGGTATCAGTAGAGTTAACTACCCAGTCTTCAGAGATAATTTGCTCTCCATCCCAAACGCCATTGTTAAGAAATAAATACCCGAACTTTGCCATGTCACGAGGCTTTAACCAGATATCCTGACCTCCATAGTAAATACCTTGGGGGTCTACAGGCCACATAACAGATTTTATCCCTAATGGATCGAATAGAACTTCTCTAGCAAACTCTAGGGTTGAATTTCCCGTTGTTGCGGTAAGTATAGCTGAAAGAAGATGTGAGCATCCTCCATTATAATACCAAGTCGTACCTGGTTCATAATCCATTGGTTGATTGAGGATAGATTCGATCGGGTTTCCACTCAAAACACATTTTCCCCACGTATGATGCATGTCGTCGGGACCTTCCCATTTAAATCCAGCGGACATTGTTAACAGGTGTTCAAGAGTCATTCGTTGTTTTCTTGAGTCTAAATTCAATATTGTCCTATTCGGAAAAAAATCAATCACTTTTTGATCTACATTGTCAATATATCCTTTATCAATCGCAATTCCAATTAAAGACGATGTAATACTCTTTGTTACAGAATAGAGAATATGAGGACTATTCTTAGTGAAACCAGGGTCGGGATATTCCTCTAAGACAATATATCCGTTCCGAACTACAATGATTGAATCAAGGTTGTATTCTTTATAAGAGATATAATCAACCATTTGATTTAATAATGCTGAATCCATGCCCTGTGCTTCAGGAGTGGAGTTTAACCATTCACTAGTCGGCCAGTAATCTCTAGTCGGTTGGTTCAGGAGTTGTAAATGTAAATCAGGTTCAATTGTTAAAGTGGATAATGGATTTGCAATAGTAATAGTTAAAAGAAACGATACTAGAACAACACCTGCGAGTTTTCTTTTGTCCATAACCAGAACCAACTCTTAAATTCGGTACAATATTAAACAATTGAGATTGAGTGTAAATCTTCGAATGAATTGGATTTTTATTTATTCTTTTAGGGGCACTAAAATAGTCCATAGATCCCTAGTATCTTAATTCTGAGGCTGAATTAATCAAAAATACCTTTTTACCTAAAAATTTCAGTTTATAAACAATCACGATTCTTTAGTATTGTTGAAGAATATCAAAATAAAAGATGAAGAATATGAAAGTCGAAACCTATAATGTATTCAATCCTGACGCGAGAGTGGAGCTCAATTTTAATGAAAGCATAAAGCAGGCTTTTACCAAAACAGACCAAATATGTCAATATATCGAAGAGATTAAACCTGGGATACTAATAGATTACGTCTTTGCTTTGAAAAAGAGACTAGCTAATGTAATCAATGATTTCAACTTTGATGTTTTATCATATAATCTAGAAGAAATGAGTAAAGACTTAATATTTTTGAAGGATCATGTGGATCTGTTGAATCTGATTCTGCAGTTTATTGGAAAACAATTGGAACTTCCGAGAGACTACCAACTGGAGGTAGAGGAGATTGAAGTTTTAAGTCTGAATCATATTAAATCCCTTGAAAGACTATCTTATCACAGAACCAAAGCTTGTGCGGATATTCTAGGTGATGAAAAAGGCATTCATTTATGGAAAGGGGTTGTTTCTCGCCAGTTAGAAGATGAAAGGATCGAATATGAGAAAGCAATCCAGGAGATAGTTAAACAAGGCAAAAAACTATCTACTTCTACAGAAATTAGGGAACGAGACATCAAACGATGGACAGAGATTGGCCTAGGTGATTTCACTGTCGCGATTTTTGACGATGACAAAGTATTGTATCGGTTTGATCGTTGTCTTACTCATGAAGCTCTCAAGGATCTTGATGATCCTAATTTTGCTTATCTTTGTTCATGCTACATTGGAGATGCTGAGGGATACAATTTTGGAAACAGATATCTAAGAAGAACGCAAACTCTCCATCATGGTGACTTTTGTGACGAGTTTTACTGGGACCCTCGCGTTCACAATGACCCTAAACAACCTTCATTGGATTTTACGCGGAAGCTAGGTCGATAGACCATAAATGATGTCATCAGTGAGAAAAACGGAGTTATTGTTATCTACTATTATCTCCCCTTTTAGATAATTCGAAGGGGAACTCTTTTGCACCTTTGATTATACTCGTCAGAATTTCTGGATTAATTTGTTCTAGTTTCTTAAATCTAATACATCCTTTTCCTAAATTTAAGTTGCTTAATTCTTCTTTATATGAGTGAAGTAAGGCCTTGCTAATATAAAAAGAAATATAATTTTTCTGAGACGCAATTTGGAACAGGCTTAACCCTTCCAGTTTGAAGTTTGGTAGATTATATTTCATGGTTTCCTATTTGGGTAGCATTCTTTGATTAAAGCACACAGTTTTAATCTCTCTGTTTTTTTTAATAGGCAAAGACTCTAAGTAGTCCTCAAATTCTCGAGACAAATCATATTACTCCGAATTCTTTTACCTCTCGACCTATTCTCCACGCGTCACCTAATTGATCCCCCAGTGACCAGTATTTATTCAGGGGCATCGATAGAATCAATGGATTAATTTTTTTTGCGTCCAACTTGTCATTAGTTACAAATTTTGCTTCTGAATAGACATTCACAATTTCTCCAATAAAGAAATAGTGTGTTGGTAATTCAACTGTTTGAAACAATTTACATTCAATATTTACTGGACAGTCAGTAATCAATGGTGCATTCTTTAGTTCACCATAGAATATATCGAACAGTGATGATTTGTCGTATTTCCTCCCTGATATTATACCACAGAAATCTGTTTTCTTTATCATTTCTGCTTTAGGTATATTAATACTAAACGAATTATTTTGTTTAATTCCAATTGCTGTGTAATGTCTTTGGTTCATGGTTATGCCCCACATAGGAGGCTTCATATTAACACGTGTTACCCATGCAAGAGTCATGAAATTGGGTTTTTCATCAACTTTTGAACCGATAATTGTTACTGGCATCGGAATAGGAGAAATATTAGTACCCAGCTTTATTTTGTCCATTTTTTCACCGTAGATAAATT
>JAEOTU010000320.1 GCA_016839665.1 Candidatus Hodarchaeota archaeon | reverse complement strand
TTTAGCAAATTGAAAATTTGAGGTTAATCTGTCAAAATGGGTGAAACGTGTAGGACCTGCGGTTTGCCAATAGAGCTTTGTGCTTGCTCTGATATAGCTAGAGAAGAACAAACTTCAATTCGGGTTTTTATTGAAAAGCGTAAATGGGGACGCGAGGTAACGGTGATTGACGGGCTTTCTAAAGATATCGATCTGAAGAGCCTTTCTAAACGCCTGAAAAAAAGTCTCGCTACAGGTGGTACCACCAAGGATGGCCGAATTGAGCTGCAAGGAAACTTTCTTCGTATAGTTGCTCCTATTCTAGTTGATGAAGGATTTCCTGAGACCTCTATTGAGCTACGTGACTAACAAATCTGGGTGAAAACCTAACCGAGTCAGGTTACTCTTAGAAATATGGTGTTTTTGATACTAAAGTATGAACACCGTGTTCTGTCTCACGTCGAAAAGAGTTCAACTTTTTCTACGGAATGATTGTCTAAACTCTTCTCTCAAAACTAATCTTGTGGGGTTTCGATTGCTTCTACAAACCGCTTCCCACTTACTACTTGATCAATCGAATGTATCGAACCATGTAAATCGTTGATTGTTTTGGCTATTAGCTCGAAGTCCATGTTCGATCCTTCAAGCACTACTTTAAGATTCTCTGTTTTGGAATCTATTTCAACAAGCGTGCAATTTACTGCAGCTACTCCATTAACTTGTTCTAGGGCGATTGCAAACGAAACTATTGATGGGTCATGAAGCTTAAGCACATCTAACACTAATCGTCGGACTCCGCTCTTTTTTTTCTCTTTTAAGTTTGCCATTTCTGAAATGGTCTCCCAGGGGGTCTGATTATTTTTTAGAGTTCTGATTTAAGCTATCTCAAAAACAAGTTTTTTAAACCTTAGTCAGGGAATTATGATGGTGTATCATTTGAATGTCTGACTTATCAAATTATCTTTCTAGGAAAGGGAATAAAAAACCCTCATCCTCTGTGAAACATCAAAAGAAAAAACCTACCATTATTGATCGAAAAAAATCTCCATTTTCATTAAACCAATTAAGTAAAGATCAAATTCTCCGACTCTTAGAACCCGCAATGGCGGCAATTCCAGGTTTTGCAGCAAATCTTGCATGGACTCGACGAAAAATCCTCCCCCAAAATCCTACAATTCATCCTGAAGAGCTAGCTCAAGAGTTATGTATTCCTTTGCTTGAGGCTTATGTTATTTTAGCTCAACTACGTTCAGACCAAGACTAGTCCTCATCAGCCTGGAACATGAGTCCAGCAATCTCCTGATATGAATTCAGTTTATTCAGTGCGTCTCCACAACTTTTCAATAAAGGGACGTTTTGTAATTCTTCTGCTTTTGTTTTTGCTGTTTCCAATTTTCGTTGAGCTTCCTCAAAATGCTCTATGGCTTCTGGAATCATATTGTCATATTCTGTTACCGCTTGACAAAAGAGTTGCATTGCTTGAAAGTAGATGATTTGAGGTTCGAAGTTTGCTTGTAACGCTTCACTAGGTAGTCTGTCAAGGACTTTCTGTAAAGTTTGACTTGCATACGAAAATTGAAGAGCGGCTTGTTCGTTATCATCATGTATCATGAGGTTTTTTGCCGTTGCTTCATAGTAAGAAGAGAATTGGATTTGTTCCTGGAGTTCGTATTCAAAGCTTTTGCGAATGTGGCTTATTGAACGATATAGTTGTGCTGACTTTTGATAATTGTCTTTTGCTTGGTTAAATCGTTCCGCTTCTGATTCGCCTAATCCTTGATTAAAGAGCACCTCTGCTTGACTTTCTATTCTACCTAAAGTAATTGTAGTGATATCCTCACGGGTTTCGTCCAAAATTGGTTTTAAATTGGAATATCCAAGGAATTGAGCTTTTCTCAAATTTCTAAGAGCCTGGTAAAGTTCCGATCTGTTATTAGTGTTTTTTCCCCGTAATCTGTAGAGTTGACCAGTTGTTTGAAAGATATTGCTTAATGAATTAAAATAATGGTTATAATCACTTTGAGCTTGTTCTAATTGTAATTCATTGGAATAACGATTTATTGTTTCGACATATAATACCTCGGCTTGTATGACATCATTTTCAGAAATTGCTAATTGAGCTCGTGCTTCTTGAATTCTTGCATCAATCCGTAATACAAGGCGTTCAACATCATATCGCCAACGAGAATAAAGGTCAGGAAATTCAGTTTGTGTTTCAGAAATGGCTATCTGCAATTTCTGGTAAGACTTCAGTGCTTTTTTCATTCGATTACTGGTGAATACAAATTCAGAATTAGAGAAAAGACGAAGATGTTGTAGAATACGCACGTAAAATTCTTTATCAGGAATATCCATTGAAGCTAAGGTTTCCCCTAGGTTATCACATAGACTTACTGTTTCAACCATATTATCAGCAGAAAGAAGATACTTTTGAGTCAGAATCTTTTCAATTCTTTCTAATACATTCTC
>JAEOTU010000039.1 GCA_016839665.1 Candidatus Hodarchaeota archaeon | reverse complement strand
TCCTCATTGGAAGGATAGTTTCCTGTATCCTAAAATCCTACAGGAAGTTGATGCAATTATTGCTTTACCCTGTCTGAAAACTCATCGCTATGGTGGACATTTTACTTTTTCTTTGAAATTATCTGTTGGTTTAGTCCCTCGACAGGGATATAAGTACATGCAAGAACTTCATTCTTCTCCATCCATGCGTAAAATGATTGCTGAAATTAATCAAGTTTATTCTCCAACATTGATAATATTTGATGGTATAGATGCCTTTGTGGAAGGGGGTCCAGCGAAAGGCAAACTCGCCCATCCACATGTGATGTTAGCAAGTACTGATAGAATTGCTATTGATGCAGTAGGAGTCGCTATTCTTCGTGATCTTGGTACAACACCCGAGGTAACAGAAGGAGCGATATTTGAACAAGAACAAATTGCACGGGCTGTTGAATTAAATCTGGGTGTACAATCACCCTCGGAAATATCAATAACTGGAGCCGATGAGGGAAGTACTAAATATGCCGAACGACTCCAAAAAATCTTGAGCAGTGAATGATTTTATCTGGAAGATTAGGTTGTTGAAGCACCCTAAAATCTTAATAATAATATCCTGCGGAAAGCGAAAAGCTAAAGAGCTACAATTTCGCAAGATGCAAGCTTCTAAAGCCTATACGGGTCCTATGTTTCAAGTTATCAAAAAAGCTCAGCGAGAGGGTAATTGGGGTTCCAATCTTTTTTTAGGGATAGTTTCCGCTAAATATGGTTTTCTTCGTAGTATTGATTCTATTGAGTATTATGACATGCAAATGACCAAAGAAATTGCTGGAAAACATAACTCAGAGGTAATTCGTGGGATTATGAAGTGGAATGAAGAGGAAAAGTTTGATTTCATTTATGTACTTATGGGAAAAGTATATTTGAAAGCAGTTGAGGGTTTGGAGACTCATGTGAATACTGAAGTTAAAGTTGAAAATATGGGTGGGCTTGGATTGGGACAACAAAAGCTGGTTCGGTTTTTAGAGAGATTGTCAGAAAAAAGAACGTCTCTTATGGAATTTATTAAATGAGGTTGAAGTGTGATTTTTGCTCTGGGAACTCCCATTAACGCCAGATTTCGTCCTTGGGCTTATGACTGGACAATAAAACCAGATGCTTTGATGATTTCGGCCATTGATTTCTTTACTAGCCCCATAACATTTGAAAAAGTAAAAAAAATTGGACTTCATGAATTTCTTGGATGGGATGGACAAATCATTTGTGATTCAGGTGCTTTTTCTGCCATAAATAGGAAAAAAAAGGTAGATCTTAATATTGAAACGTTAAAAACAATTTATAGGGAAATAACAAACCAAGATCCATCCATTGTTAAGATTACTTTGGATTTTCCTGATGACAAGATAATAACTAATTATCGAGAACTTTATTCATTGGAGGTACAACCTGTCGTTCCTCATGATCGAATAGAATTATTACATGATATTACTCAACATGAAGGGTATCCTGAGTGGCTTTTTATTGGACGGCTTGTCCCTCTGATGAGGAAGGGTGGGGGACATGCAAATCGGTTATTTTCAGCAATTGATAACATAAAAGAACATATAAAGGATCAAAAAGGTCCAAAAAAGGTGAAATTATGGACGTTGGGAGTAGGGGCGCCAAGTTTAATCACTCAATTAGCAGAAAAAGTCGACGGTTGTGACTCGGCTCGCTGGCGTATAACAGGATCAAATATGGTTCTTTTACCTAAAGGTGGTGAGCGTGGAGTCGGGAATTTGACAAAATGGCGTGGTACACACCATCGAATAAGTGAAGGCCTTGAGAAAGATATTGTAATACAAATCCTCCAAGAGATCGACCTTAAATCTGGAGGATTAGATCAGCTTGATGTTTCACTTACTACGGATCGTACACCAAAACAGCTAAAAACTAAAGTAGAGAATAATTTACCTACAATTGGAATGCTCCTAGAAAAACTTAGGGAAAATAAGGATCAGTTATCAGTTTATGATTTAGAACTCCTTCTACGAACATCAGGAAATTTAAGACTGATATTCAATTACTGGTCTGCGTTATCTTTTAAAACACCACTTTATCAGGTTATTGAATCAAAAAAATCAAGAAATTTAACACTAGATTCACTACTGGATTAAGAATATCGAAATTATCCCTATTTGGATATTGAAACTATGAAGATCAACCAAGCGATAGTTCCTACAGGCCTCTTCCAATTCATATCATTCTTGCGTAGAGCCATATTCTACGCTTTCTTCTACATTTATCTAAGGATTTTCTTAGGTTTACCGAACACCCTTGCTGCGCTACTTGGAACTATGAATCTTGTTGGATCAACATTCGGTCAATTAAAAATTTGGGGCCCACGACTGAACCATCAACCTTCATTAGCAAAAAAATACGTTGTTCGTGGTGAATTAATAGCTGCTGTTACCTATTTCATAGTATATGTTGGTCATAGCCTTTTCTTAGGAATTGGGTCAAAAATTGGTGCTGCTTTTTTTATGATCATTGTCCTCTCTATTCTAGAGATATTCTGGAGTATGTCAGACTTAGGAGTAAGATTTCTTATCGCTCAAGCTTCAGAAGGTCAGCATCGTGGACAAGTAGTGGGATTAATTGATGGTTTAGGGTTACTTGGCCAGATAATCGGATTTTTATTAAGTGGTCTTCTTTATAGAGAGGGATTGGGATTTAGTGAAGGAATGATATTCTATGTCGTATGTGTTTTGATTGCTTGTTGTGCAATCGTTATTCAATTCTATCCCCTAGCGGAGAAAACTGATGATGACTTGGTAACTTCACTTATCCCCAAAAATTTGCGAGAATTATTGAAAATTCGCTCATATATCTATTTCCTTCTGTGTTTCATGATACTAATAATCGGAATGTCTGCAAGTACTCAGATTTTCCTCTATTATTCCGAAGATCCTAATGGTTTAAATTTTAATGACCAACAATTAAGCTATCTTTTAATTCTCTTCTCTTTAAGTGGTGGATTGGTTACTCCTCTAGCTGGGAGAGCCTCCGATAAAATTGGGCGAATTCCCATTATTATCATTGGTAGCTTCTTAGCTGCAATCAGTTATCTTTTGTTTTTTATTTTAGGGAAACAATCATTCATAAATATCATAGTTATCTACTCCCTTTTAGGAGCATGTTATGCTTTTCTTCAGAGTGTTGCATTCGCTAACACCGCAGATATACTACCTGATGAATTGAGGGGTACAGGATTCTCATTATTCAACATTACATTAGCCACTGGTTGGGGTTTAGCTGGTTTTATGTTAGGGGGTCCTGTGGCTGACTTACTAATTTTTTTTGGTTATCCAACAGCAATAGCGTATCGTGTTGTTTTTTTAGTCTCTAGTATAGTGATTTTATCAGGAGCTTTGGCTCTAATAATTTATTCTATGATTGCTAAGCGAAATTTATCCCTGGTAGATAATAATAAAAATCGAGCGGGCTGGTAAATATTGATACAAGATCCTTCTGAGATTGTTCTTCAAAATTTGAAAGAAGAGCAGCCAGAAGAAACGAGTAATATTTTACTTTTTGGATCGAAAACCAGGACACTCAAGGATCTGAGATCCTTTTTCAGAGGTTTACAAGTGCAATTAATTTTCCTAGATCTTTCAATGTTCTATTTACCTGTCAAGAAAGAGATAAGAGAAGATATTTATCGCCAAATGTTAAGAAAAACGTCTGGCAACTTGAATGAAACAATAAATGTTCAAACAATTGATTTTACAGAAGAAATGTGTATAAAAACAGAAAATTTACTGAAAAATTGCAAATTCGTCTTAGATAAGGAGGGATTTTTTGCAATAAAAGCCAATGGTACTATCAAGTCGATAATAAAATCCAAACTTGATGCTATCTTTGGTTTTGAGCGATTTATTAATGAGATTATCATCGACTCTCCTTTCAAACTCTGGTACAACCCTGATTCTACTGTTTTTGAGAGAACCGATTATATTCTCCTTTATTGCCAAAGTCTTGATCCGCGAATAAATCCTGTTTTTAATGAAAAAATGAGTGGGGGATATTGGCATTCTTTTGTCTCCAAAGGTCAGGGTACACCTAAAAAGTTTGTTTTTCCTGGAAAGGGAGAAGTTGTACTGGAACCTCCACCTGGAACACACTGGAAATTGAAACAAGAGACTATTTCGGATCTTTGCCAAAAGGGGAGGATTCGGTTAAATAAAAGGGGGAATCCAGAATATTGGGTACCATCAAAAAAGGGCCAGATAATTGATTCTAATTGGTTAGATATTCAGAGTTTTGAATGGAATTCAGAAAAGAAATTTACAAATTCATCCGATCTTTACACTCGACTTCTCAAGTTGTGTCTGAATGAGAGAGAATTGTTTCTTGATATATCTGCAGACATGGGGATGTCTTTAATCGTTGCAAATCAACTGAAGATGAAGTGGATCGGAATAGAAGAAAAGAAGCAATTATTTGAGACTGTTAAGAAAAACCTATTGGCTAAAGGCATATTTTTTTCGGCTTATGAATGTACTTCTCTTTCTGATCAATCTCTAGATCTTACTAGTTCAAGTTTTCCAAATAATACTTGTACCAACTCTATTCCTATTCAAGCACCTTCCAACAATTCACTTAAACTAACTGAAACATATAACTTGATATCTCGAATTGATGGCACCAGTAAATACACGAACATGTTAATCTTAGGGGATTGTCTCGAGGTTTTACCACTCTTGGAACCTTCTTTCCAAAAACAACTTAAAATGATTTACATTGACCCGCCATTTTTTACTGGAATTGATGAGAACATTGTAATTCCTATTGGTCTATCTGGGAATCGAAATTTCCATTCAATTGAGGAGATTGCGTATAAGAACGTTCTAGATACCCTGAATCCCATTGAATTTTTCAAAAAATGGTTTAAAAAACGCGTATTATTGATGAAACATCTTTTAACAGATGATGGATTCATTTTTGTCCGTTTTGATTATCATTTCGGACATTATGCAAGAATGGTATTAGACGAGGTATTCGGAAGGAACAATTTTGTTAATGAGTTTTTAGTTCGTCGAATGAAGAAAAATCTGTCATTAAAGCAAGCGCATCATCAGACTCATCTTATAGTCCATTCAGATTCTCTTTTTGTTTATAAAAAGAGCGATAAAGCAAAATTAAACACTTCCTACATTAATAAAAGGAGAAGAAAAGGTCAAGACATTGCAGAAAGGCAGTACTCAATTGATAATATCTGGATCGACGTTGCAGGATATGAAAAACTCAAGAAGACACTTTATCCAACTGAAAATTCTGAAACTTTGTTGTCTCGAATTATTCAGATTTCTTCTGACGAAGGCGATTGCATAGCTGATTTCTTCTGTGGTTCAGGTACTACCATTGCTGTGGCTGAAAAATTGAAAAGAAAGTGGGTTGGTGTGGATACCAGTCCTTTTTCCATTCAGGAAATAAGGAAAAGAATTCTAAATATTTCACAAAGTTCTCCCTTTAGGATTTTCAACGTTTGTAAGACCACCCAAGACATTGCGTCAAACGGTTTACCAGAAGTAAAACTTGAAACAGAAGTTGATGGAAAAATCCTAAAAATAAGAATAGTGGAATTTATTCCAAGTAAATCGTTAGTTAAGCATAATAAACAAGATTTTATTGATTACATCGATTTTTGGGCGATTGATTGGAATTATCAGGGTGATTTTTTTCAAGCAATCTGGCATTCCTATAGGAAAATGAAGGGAAAACAAGTATTAGGGAATGTTGAAATAACTGCAACTCATGTTTATTCCAAACCTGGTACATACCTGGTAGCTATGATATTTGTTGATGTATTCGGAAATAAATCAAAGCAATCTATTGTTATTACTTTGCTGTAAGGAGCACTATCAGCCTGGCGACTCAGGCGAGAAAGAATTTATTAACACCCCATTCATGAATTATTCATGAATTTAAAGTCAAATAAATGAGGTTAAGATTATGACAGTTTTCCAATCAGAAATCCAGTTAAGAAACACGCACGAAACCGAAATAGTTGATATAACGTCAGAGATACAGCGTGAAATTTCACGTTCAGGTGTGAAAGATGGTATTGTTTCCGTTTTTGTCGCAGGATCAACTGGAGCAATTATTTCACTTGAGTATGAACCAGGTCTTCTGAAAGATATTCCTGCTTTGTTGGAGCAATTGGCGCCAAAATATCCAGCTGATAACTACTTTCATGAACAAACTTGGCATGATGGGAATGGTCATTCTCATGTGAGAGCATCATTATTAGGACCTTCAATGACGGTACCGATTCGTCAAGGACAGTTGATTCATGGTACTTGGCAACAGATTGCATTTATGGAATTAGATGTCAAATCTAGAAAACGACGATTATTTATTACTATAATTGGCGAATAAATAAACTTGAACTTCTCTTTTTTTCCCATTCCACAGCTTTAAAGAAAACCAGTTTCTTTATTAATCTTGAAATTAAAAAATGAAACTAATAGTAAAAATTACTTTATGTCATAGTTTTCATTCTTAAAGAGTCAGAATAAGTTAAGGTTTGGATTATTCTATTGACAACAGTTTTTGATGATTCGCATAAGTATCTAAACAGTTCTATTCGTACATATGTCAATGCGACTTCAACACTGGATAAATTCTTTGCTATAAAGTTAGTTGTCTTAAGTATGATAGTAGCGGCAGACGCGCTTATTGAAAAGACTGGCAGTTTAGATAGTACCCCATTCCAGAGCCATATCGAAGAGTCTAGTTTGTTTTTGCCAGTAATGGCTTATGAACAGCGTATTCTAGAGCTCCAACAACGGGAGGAGGAGAATTCTATTCCTCCTCAATTAGAACTTTCACGTCGGTTACGGAAAGCTTTGGATATATTAAGGGTGATTCATGGTAAGTATAGTTTAAAATCTCTATTAGCTGTTAATATCAAGGAATTTATTAATGAGTCCCTCTATTTTATTTTTGATATTCAAGAACTAGTTGAAAAAAATTAGGTACTCTAGTTAGAAATCAAGAAATGAAGCTTATCCAGTACTAAGTCGCTGTTTCCGAACCCATTTAGTTGGATTTTGAATTATAACAGGTTTTGCAGCAGCTCCACGCTTTACCTCGAAATTAGACAAACCAAGACCTTTAGCTAACTCTTTAAAACGGTTTCTAATTGTAACAGGAGTAGTTCGTGCAGGAGTAGCAATTTGTTGTTGAGTCCTACGTTCACCTGTTTGGATGGAGGCGATATAGATCGCAGCTGCAGCTAAGGACATTGGGATCTTTCCCATTGTAAGTCCTTTGTCTCTAGCTTCAGTTAGAATATCAATAGCTACCTTACGAGTATACATCGTAAGCCCAAGATGTTCACTTAATCGGCTGATAAGCTTCACAGGGTCAGGACTGAATTTATTAATGTTAATATTCTGGAGAAATATGCGTATACATCGTCCCAGTTCTTTTGTACTAATATTAGAAACATCAGCCATATCTTTCAGAGTGGTTGTCGAGTTCTTTTTTCTACAAGCTAGATAGGCAGCTGCACTCATCATTCCAATGACTGATCTTCCTTTTATTAAATCTTTTTTCAGTGCTAACTGGTAAAGGAGTACTGCTGTCTCAGAAACATCATCTGCTAAGTTTAAATGTGATTTAATTCGCTTTAATTCCCTTAGTGCACTTTTAAGGTTTCGTGTTGTTCTGTCTTGAATTCTTTCATCCGTTTGGGCTAATCTGGCATACTTCGCCTGAGTTGCAGTATCTAAGGTTTTTCCGAAGGAATCCTTGGTTTTTCCACCAATAACTGTTCGCATTTCCCTATTATTCAAAGCGGAAGTTGGTAATCCTACTCGAACTTTCGACCTTTCTTCCTCCGAGTTATATGCACGCCATTCAGGTTCACGGCTGAAAATTACACTGTTTGCAACCAGACCACAGTCTTCACATATGATTTCTCCACGTGGTTCGTCATATAACATCGCGTTGCTTCCACACTCACTACATTTGTCAGCTAGCATATTATACACTCCAAGTAAGAAGAATGATTTCTGTAATCATCATTAGAAAATTATGGTTTATAAATATTTGGTAAAAGTAATATGAAAATTATAATATTTTATAGTATTTATAATTGCTTTTTAGGTATTCTTACTTAAAGAAAATCACTTGCATCAAATAATCTGAAAATTATACCGTAGGAAAACCGTCTAAAATATGAAAAATCGAAATTAATTCATTTAGAATAAATTTCTTATGCCATTCCTAGACTGAATCAGATATTACAAAATAATCCTAGTATCTGACAATATCTACGACTAAAAATTATAATTGATACTAGTAAAAAGGAGTGAATGAGCTCATCATTCACCTACAATGTTATTCTGCTTTACAAATGTCACAATTTGCGTGAACTAGTCCATACTTCTTGTGAAATTCGCATAAAAAACCGCCCTCATGAATAAATTTTAGGACTTTTTGAACTTCACGTGGAGCACGACTTCCCTCTTCAGCAATTTTCCGAGCTGCCTCCTTAATTCTTGCAACAACTTCGGGGGAAAATTCAATATCTCCCCGAGCTCCCTTCTTATATTGACTGATTGCAGGTTCCGTGAGACCGAAACGATGTGCAATTTCCTTCTGTGGAAGATTATGATCATAAATAAGGGAATTGGTGATTTCACGACGAATAGCAGGGAGAATATACCAAACCATTACTTCTTGAGGTTGAATAAGTTTCTTAAATCTCTTTTTTTTCTGAACACTCATAGCTATCAAATTTATCCGATTATTTCTCCGTCTAAAAGATGAATATTATCCCATCTTAACAATAGAAAACTAGGTTTAAAAACTTAGTTCCTCGATAAAGATAACTTTTCCGATTAGAAGATTATTATTCTCAAAGAAAATAAGCTCCAATAGTAGCAATACTTCGATGATAGATCTGAATAATTGTAAAATAATCATGAAATTTTCCAAATTCTTAAAAATAAACCAATTAAAAGCTATTTGAAACAGAAAAATATCCTTTAATGACTTGAGGTTTACGGGTGCAAGAAAAAAACACAGAAATTTCCTTTCAATCCTCTCAGGAATGTGTGTTATTGCTTCCACTCCCAATAGATGAGCGTCAAGATTTTCTGAACGTTGAAATGCGTCAACTCTTAGAATCAGGTCATTATTACATTATAAAAGAATTTACAATAAGTTCAAATAATCCAAAATATTATTTCTCACCCTCTTTCCTTCATGAGATAAAATCCGAGATTGAGACAGAGTCTATTCAACCTCTTATTGTTGTAGGTACACATCTTTCTCCAAAACAGGGTGTTAACTTGGAGGAACTTTTTGAATGTGATGTAATTGACAAATTTGATCTTATACTAGAAATCTTTGAACAACGAGCAATGACGGAAGAGTCGAAATTACAGATTGAACTGGCAACTTTGAAGTATGAACGTCCACGAGAACGTTTACGCTTAATGCATAAACTGGGGTTAGAAGGAGCTTGGCACACAGAACGAACAGGTTTCTGGGGAACTGGTGAACATCCTCTAAATGTTTTTGATGCAAGTATGACTAAAAGGGAATCCAATCTCAAGAATAAACTTGTGATTTTGAGCCAACAACGGGAAAAACGTCGTCAGTCTCGAAAACGGTTTCATTATGATAGCCTGTATGTAAGTATAATTGGTTATACTTCCGCAGGAAAATCTACAATTCAGAATTCCTTGACAAATTCACACACCTCACAAGTTAGCTCCCGATTATTTCAGACATTAGATACTCGGATAAGAAGCTTTCAGATTGAAGATTTAAAGGTCTTTGTTACGGATACAGTTGGCTTCATAGAGGATCTTCCCACCTTTTTGATTGATTCATTCAAGTCTACACTTGAGGAAAGTCTTGCAGCTGATATTTTATTGATTGTTATAGATGGTAGCGAAAAAGTAAAGCATCTTCTTCAAAAAACTCTTGTAACTGTTCAAACGATTAATGAACTCAATCCACAGAATTATCGTATTCTTGTGCTCAACAAAATTGATCTTCTGGATTCAGAAGCTTTAAACGAACGGTTAGAGCTCTTAAAAAAACACTTTCCTGAGTTAGAATTAATACCCGTTTCTGCAATCAAGAATGTAGAACCATTAATAGCTGAAATAAGTAATTTTCAACCAAAACAACGATTTAAATGTGTTTACTCTCCTCCAAACCATCAGTTTCGAGCATTTTGTTATGAGTTTACGAATGTTGAACAAGAATCGTTTGAAAATAGCGACTGGGAAATCATTATCAGTTTACGAAAACCAAAATATGGAATAGAAATCCTAAAGCATCGTGCTCGTTCTTTGGGCGTCCAGCTTGAGATGGAGGCAATTTAACCCAGTGTCTTATAACAAACTTTTCACTTTTCTTCTAGTTGTCATATTCGTGCTACCAATGGTAGCAGTGTCGTCTGAAAAGATTCATTACATGATTAATCCTGAATTCCAATGGAACCTATTAGATGTTGGAGCAGAAAATGCTTGGTATTATACACAGGGTAGTCCTGAAGTCGTTGTAGCTGTAATTGATAGTGGGGTCGATTTTACTCATCCAGATCTTGTAAATCAATCATGGAATAATCTCAATGAGATTCCCGCGAATGGAATTGACGACGATAATAACGGCTATATTGATGATTATATTGGATGGGACTTTCGTAATAACGACAATGATCCGTCTCCAGGACATCCTCATGGGACATTTGTTGCTGGTTTGATAGCAGCTGACAATGACGAAGATATTATTGTGGGAATTGCCCCAAATATTAAGTTAATGGCAATTAGGTTTCTTGACAATGATAATAGCTTCTCTATTCACGATTGGGGGATGTTTGTAGAAGCTATAGATTACGCTGTTACAAATGGGGCGGATATAATCAACCTTTCGATTCAAGCATTGGTAATTCCCCCCAAGGAGTTTCATGATGCCATAAAAAGAGCATATGATAAAGGAGTGATTATCGTTGGTGTTACTGGTAATAAAATAGGTTTAAAAGACCATGTTCATTACCCTGGTAACTATTCAGAGATTATTGCTGTCTCTGCAACCTCTCAGTCACGTGAAATCGCAGATTTTTCTTGTAAAGGTGAACAAAATGAAATTTGTGCTCCAGGCGACAAAGTTTACTCTATTCAACCAAACAAATGGACCCCACAATTGGACTCTGGAACTTCTTTCGCTGCTCCCTTGGTTTCAGGTGCGATTGCTCTTATGCTTTCACTCAACAGTGAATTAACAATCGATCAAATTCGATCTGTACTCAATGAAACAAGTATCGACTTAGGTGATCGTGGAAAGGATCCTATTTATGGATATGGACTTCTCAATGTTTATGCAGCACTCGAAACTTTAATTTCTGATCCATTATTGATGACCTTAACTGGCCATAATTCCTCTGTATGGGGTGTGACGTTTGATCCAAGTGGTCAGATCTTAGCGTCTGCTTCTGCTGATGGACGTATTAATTTATGGGACGTGAAAACAGGAAAAAAAATCAAAAGCCTGTATGGGCATAGTGCACCTGTTTTTTCTGTTACTATAGATCCAAAAAGTGAAAAACTCGCTTCAGGTTCAGCTGATAATTTGGTAAAAATTTGGAATATTACAACTGGCACATTTATCCAAAATTTTGTCGGCCACACTTCAGTTGTCTGGGGTGTTGCTTTCTCTTCAGATGGTCAGATTTTAGCCTCTGCTTCAGCTGATCGTGTGGTGAAGTTATGGAATGTGACAACTGGGCAATTAATGCATAATTTAACCAATCATACTGATTCAGTAAGAGATATTGCTTTTGACCTAAGTGGAAAGACATTGGCTTCAGGTTCTATGGATGGTACAATAAAATTGTGGGATGTGACAACAGGAAAGCTCATTATTAGTTTAACTAATCATACTGATGGGGTTTTGAGTGTTGCATTTAGTCCTGATGGTAATATTTTAGCTTCAGGTTCTTTTGATAATACAATCAAGTTGTGGAATATAGAAACAGGATTAGTAGAGCGAACTTTAAATGGTCATTCGAGTTATATTTCAGCTGTAGCATTTAGTCCTGATGGTAAAATTCTCGCATCTGGATCCAATGATACAAACATAATGATTTGGGACATTGAGACTGGTCTTTTGATGGCAAATAGAAAGGGTCACAATGCCACTGTATCTAGTGTGATTTTCGACACAGTAGGAGAGATCCTTGCTTCTGGATCAGTTGATAACACTATAAAGTTGTGGAATGTTACTGATATTGATTTAGATGGAATGTTTGATACATGGGAGCGAAATTATGGTTTAAATCCAAGTAACTTTCAGGATAGATTTGAGGATGTGGATCAAGATAATTTATCAAATATTCGAGAGTTCCAGTTTGGAACCAATCCACAGTTGAAAGATACCGATGGTGATTTAATTCCTGATGGATATGAGTATTTTAACAAGCTAAATGGTACATTAAATGATAGTGATGATGATTTTGATGGTGATATAATTCCTAATCTGTATGAATATCAAAATGGTTTACATGCGGGAATTAACGACTCATTAAATGATCTAGACAATGATACATTGTCAAATTTAGACGAATATCTTTTGGGAACTAGTCCACAAAAAGCGGATACAGACGACGATGGATGGGGTGACGGAATTGAGATACTGCTGGGGACAAACCCTCTAAATAAGATATCTAGTCCTTTTTTTCTAATTTTATTGTTAATCATTCTATTTCCATATTTTGGAGGAGTTCTCTACGTAATTGGTCAGTATTTATTATCTGAGAACGGTTCTATGAAAAGAGATTCCACCTAGCTAATCCTCGTCCCTCTCTTCTTTAAATCAAGATTTATCTCGCTTTTCTAAATCTAGAAACACTTCTTTTAATATATTATACATTTCATTCAAAAGTCGATTTGCTTGCTCTTTAGAAAATTTCAATCCCTGTGCAATTTCAAGATCAAGGGCCTTTCTTTGAGGTAATTGAAGTTGATCTGGAATTGCGGGTAATTGTAGCTTTCGGATCTTATCAAATTCTTCTAATATTCGACGTTTTTGTGATAAGTCACATCTTGAAAAATCAAAAAATAATGATTCTTTCATGTAATCAATAATCTGAAGTCTTCCATAAGATCCACCTATCTCACGTCGACTTAAAAGAAAGAGAACTATAAAAAATGTGGAATTAAGCCAAGCAGCTAGTAATTTTGCTTGATTAGAAGAAGAATTTCTTAATAAATAGAAGTTCTTAGAACAAGTTAATTTTTTTTCAGAGAAATGTGCCATAATACTAGTTGAGGAGATACCAAACTTATCAATGAAGAATAAATGTCCCCAAGGTTGCTTGTTTAACAATTGGGTGTGAATATGGAAAATCCATCCTGATCCAAATTTTCGTTTTGCAGGTAACGCATACTGCTCTGAAACCCTTAGGTATTCTTTTATCCATTTTTGGGATCCCTTACTGAGATTGGGGATTGTTAAAGCAAAATCCAAGACTTTAGGTGAAATGAACTTTGTATATTTGCTTGGTTTTCTCAATGATCTAACTAGAAATTTTCTTGGAACTGTTAAGGTAGTTTTTTCAGATTTTAAGATGAAATCCTCATCAGTTTCCGAAATAATTTTCCATTCTCGATTAGGAATGTAAAAAAAATCTGGACCATACATTTCCACTCCCCGAACAATATCTAAATGGAGATCTTTGCCATTCTTAATAAAACCTGACTGTAAAAGTACATCACGAAATTTCAGCAGTTTGGGGTTTCGTAAAAAGACTGTCCAATTCCACTCTTTTGCAAGATTCTTTTCTGGGATCAAAAGAGAAGAAGAAATGCCCCATTTTTTACCTTGATTTGGTTCTGAAATCCTTAAAAAGTTGACTTTTCTATCCGATTGCTTTTTTGATTGTTGTGCAATTAGAATTATTTCACGCAGACTACTATTCTCAGAGCAAGATTTTACGTCTTCTGAGGCTGCAATAATACTCAATTGGTAACTATTTAGAAGTAATTTATGAATTCCACTAGAATATTGAGAAAGGATGGTAGCTGCGGGTAAAATTGCTCCTAACATTCCATTTTCTTTGATTAAAGTATCAGCTAATAACATTGCATAAATGTGAAGACCAACTTGCCCAGTTATGTAATTTTTATATCGATGTTTCAATCCTTGAAATTTTGCTTTTTGCTTCTCATCTATTCGATGGGTTCGTGTAAAAGGTGGGTTCATCAACACTAAATCATATTTCCTAACGTTATTGGTTTGATCTTCTTCATGAATGGGAAACATTTCGAAAGCATCTCCAATTGATGCTTCCAATAAATTATAACTTTGTTTATGTCTTGATAATAAGAGAATAAGACGGCAGTATGCTATGAGAACTGCTGAAGGCATTAAATCATTGATTCTAATTCGCGGAAATCCTTCTTTTGGATCCAGTTTACTTAAATAAGTCGTGATGAGCCTTCCTGACCCACAGAAAGGGTCTACAATTGATGAAGGATTATTGATCTCTGTTAAAGACACTAGGATTTCAGCGGAGTTATGTGTTGTATAATTCACAGCTAATTTTTTTCGCTCATCATAATTCATGCATAATTGCAAAATTGTTCCAAAAGTGTCCCTATTAAACGCTTCGTCTAATGATGGAATTTCAACCTCTAAAATTGGTTCTAGAATTTCTACTTCATTAAGATTAGTAAAAATTGTAAGGAGAAAGTTCCAAAGTGTGTTTGAGTGAGGGAATTCTATTTTAAGTCTTTCTAATGTATGAAAAATTTCAGAAGTTGTTATGCTCTCTTTAAAATCATTATAAAAATGTAATAACCAAAGTCCAGCAAGAATAGAAAGTGAAAATTCCTTTTGGTTATGAATCATGACAGGAAATCGGTTAAAAGCATAAATTCCACTACAAGTTTCAATCCATTTATTGATCTCGGCTGTATTCTCGACTTGCGATCCCCTTTTGGTTGTGATACTAGAATCTGGCACAAAATTTCTCTCATTAATTCCTCTTATAACAATTTGGAAGTAATCGTAATGGGTTTTTACATAAATGAATTTGTATTCTATCTTATTCACGTAACTGTGAATTATTATTGATTTGAGTCATTGTTTTAGTAGCTGTGAGATCAGGTAATTAACTTCAGAAATTTTATTTTCATCCTCTACCTTATTTTCTTGGATTTTTTGTACTAATAGTTTCACTTCTTGATGGATTTGACGTTCTGTTGAAGATTCCCAATTAATAAGACGGAAGGGTATATTCTTTAAAGGTTCTTCAGAAAATTCTACAACTCCTCCACGAATAAGACCTTTATTTGTGACCCAATTAAAGACTTCTTTACTATTTAAGAAAGCAGTGATATATTCAGGTGATTCTTTAACCCAGCTGAATTTTACTAAAACAGTAACATCTTGAGTAGCAAATATTCCTTTCTTACAAAGAGTAAAACGTAAATGTCCTCGTGTATCAAAACGATCCTTGCAAGGAACGCAAATTAATGACTCTGCCTCCTTCATAAGGTTATAATTTCGTATGAAAACCCATTCCCAATAAGGAATCTCTTTATTGTATTGATATCTATTCTCTAGAGCGCTTTTAAAGGGTTCAAGTTGTGCGTATAAGGAAGGAAAATCTTTCATCAGGATCTTTTCTGATTGAATTATTCCTGGTCTTATTAGAAAATAATCAGTCAGAAACTCTGTATAATATCTATGAATTGCTTTCGCTTTTACAACTGGAATGATAAGTTGAACTTCTTTCTCTGTCAAATGCGAGGTCGCTTTTAATCGAAATGCTTTATCAAGACCACTAACCATACCATTTCCTATCTCTACTATATCACCCACTTTGATGAAACGTGGTGGAGGAAAAATTGGTTCTCGTTTTCCCGTTGAAATGAATTTCGTTAATTTAACTCTTTGAGGGGCCATAAAGTACTTTTTTTTACCGAGTTTAAGTTCTTCGCAGGATGATCTTGGGTAGTCTAATGCTTTAAGATCATTTGCACTATAGATATTTGAAAGACGGACATTTATACCATTAATATTCAGATCTGGCGAAAAATGACACGATTGTTCAAATTTAGTAAGTTCTTCTTCTATATTTAAGGGAAGTAACCGCCAAGGTTTTGAATTACGAGGTTGGTGCGTTTCGAAGAACTCTAATTTTCCTTCGTTCTTAGAATTTTTGTCCCAAGACGATGATTCCAAAATTAAACGACGAATATGACTAATGATTTCAGGTCTTAATTGTCCTTTTTGCCAATAATTTATAACTTTCAAGAATCGGTCCTGTTTCGACTTCCGATATTTGAAAATAATGAGATTAAGATTGACCTTAGGGAAGATCCGTGATTCATGAAAATTGATTACTAATTCGATTGTACCCTGTTCTAACAAAAATCGCCTTAATGGCTCAGCATGAAGAGTCTGCATCCAAAACATGGGTGTGATAAAGATTAATTCCCCACCTGGTTTAAGATGATCCACACTTCTAAAAATAAAAGGCTGCAAAATGTCAGTTAAACCACTCATACGTTTATGCCAAAATGAGGAAGAGCTAAGATATTGTCTTTGGTTAGGAGATAGGTTTTTCCATCTGATATAGGGAGGGTTTCCAATTACAATATCAAATTTCTCAGTGATCGGAAAATCAAAAAAGTTTCCTACATGCAATGAAAATGATGACTGATTTGCGATCAATGGGTCTATTTCTATTCCTGTAAGGTTTCGATAATCCATGTTAGTAAGTATTTCAAGAAATATACCTTTTCCCGCGCTTGGTTCGAGAATTCTTCGCTCCTTTGAACCATCGGAAATCAGATCGATCATTAATTGAGCAACAATGGATGGCGTAAAGTATTGTCCTAATGATTTTTCCTTTGACAATTAATTACCTCAGAGCATCAGCGATTATCTTCTGCTCTCATATTTTACTTTTGTTATTAAATCACTTAATTCAAGCAAATCTGAATCTCGGGGAATTGTCTTCTTTTTCACTCCCTCTGAAAGTGGTACTAATTCAATTTTTTCTCCGCGAAGACCAACCATCAATCCGAAATTACCTTTCAGTGCTAATTTAGCTGCATGGACACCTAGTCGTAAACCAAGAATACGATCAAAAGAGTTTGGTGTTCCAGCTCGCATGGTGTGACCAAGTACAACATCACGAACTTCAAATTCGGTATCATATTTCAGGAAGAAATTTTTTAGATCTGTTCTAAGATTTAATTCTTTGGTAATAATTTTAGATATATTTAATTTTGAAAGTAACGGATTTCCATAATCATCCTTTGGGAGATGGTCAAGAGTTTCCCGAGTTATTGTTTTAAAGTCTCGCTTTAACGATTCTGTTGTGGGTATTGCTCCCTCACTACAGGCTATAATATGATATTTATGTCCTACTTTTATCCTCTCTCTCAAAACGTTAGCGATATCCTTTTCAAAATCAAATTCTCTTTCAGGGATCAAAATAATATCGGCTCCAGTTGAGATTCCACTTACTAATGTTAACCAACCTGCATCTCTTCCCATGATTTGAACAACAAAAATTCGTTGATGAGAACGAGAAGTTGTCGTGATATTGTCCATTGTGTTGGAAGCCAGTTGGACAGCTGACCAAAATCCAAATGTATAATCGGTACAGGAGAGATCATTATCTATTGTCTTTGGAACACCTATTACATTAGCTTCAGCATATTCGTGCATTGCTGCAGCCACCCCAAGAGTATCATCCCCCCCTATCGCGATAAGAGCATCAATTTCTAAATCCTTGAATTGAGAAGCCAATTGATGTGCAATTTCTTCAATTCTCGTTTGTTTTTCTGCTGGATCTTTAATTTTTTTGGCATCTTTGTAGGGATTTGTTCGTGATGTATAGAGTAAAGTGCCTCCGATTGTGTGTAAATCATCTAATTTCGTTATATCGAGTTCTCTTGTCTTATTCTCAATAAATCCTTTCCAACCTTTCTCAATACCAATGACTGTGTGTCCCGCGTCGGTTAACTTTAGAAGGATACCATATAATACTGAATTAAGACCTGGGCAATCTCCACCACCTGTTAGGACACCAATTTTTTTCTTCATTTGTTTTCACCAGCTGAATCAATAAAACATAATATTCTATTCACGAGGCACAACCAATGTTATATATGAAAAGAGAACTTAGATCTTGGGTGAAATGTTCAACAGAGATATCTTAAGGATAGTCACGTTCTCTTTTACAATCTCGGGTTTTAAAAGCTATTTAACGTAACTTTCCATAACAATGAGGACAGAAAAATGCTGAAGCAGGAACCTGCTTCCCACAGAATTTACAAGCTTGCTGAGCTCCGCCTGCAGGAGCTACTTTTTTGACAACTTTTTTCTTAGCTGTTTTCGGCGCCTTCGTAGATTTAATTGCCATTTTTGGTTGTTTTCGTGCTCCTGCACCGCCACCCCATTGTAAGGTTGGTTCCCATCCGCCTGGTACAGCTTTTGGTTTGGCTACTGCAGGCCCTCTTGCTTTAATAAAACCGAAAACGGCAAGAATTATTCCAATTATCAGGATAATCGCTGGTAGAATTAAGCCTGTGAGTGTAAATACAGCACTTACACGTCTATTTGCTAAAGTGATAGTATTACTACCTTGATTGTCAATTCTCAAGGCAATTGAAAACGATCTGGAGCTATAAGGAGGAGGAATTGTTCTTACAATTGATTTTTGTCTCCACCCACCTACATCGTCATAAATATATTTAGCATCCCCTATTTGAGAATCTGCGGTAGTAGCTGTTTGATATACGACGGTAACATCACAAGAAATGTCATCGTCGGATGAAAGAAGATAAACTACTGATATTTGGACATGTAAAGGATGACCTGGAATCCCTACTAATGTTGTTGTAACTGTATTACCAGGAGTGATTTGAACCATAGTTGTGTCCTCTGGGCTTGTACTTGCCATCCAAGGAAACGGTACTCCAATAAGATTGACTAATATAAGTGGAATGAGGCTTAGTACAATTATTACAAGTCCTACAATGGTAACTCTTGAAATCATCTTACTCACTCTTTTTCTACCTTAGAAAAATTTAACCTACGAGATTCCAGCTCTGTATAATACAAAGTGGTTCGCGCGTGTTACTTAAATATTTCGCATTTCGGAAGATTGGATGATTTTTTTAACTTATTCTAAATGTCCGTGGTAGTTTTCTAGAAAATTAAGCTGGTCTTATCTGAAGTTGAGTAATTGATGTCAATTATTGAGATAGATACTGAAAGCTGCATGGGTTGCGCCTATTGTTTCGTGGTTTGTCCAGTAGCTAGTTTCAAGGTAGAAGGTAGTTCTCAATTCTTGCAGGAGTGCATTAAATGTGGACGATGTGTCATGAGTTGTCCTGTCTCTGCAATAACTCTATTGGATGATTGAAAAATGAGAGAATTTGACCATTTTATCGGAGGTGGAGGACTGGGTGGATTGTTGTCAGCAGCCTTGCTAACGCAAAAGGGTAAGAAAATTTTCCTCGCTGAAAAGTTGCCTTTTTTTGGTGGGAGATTTACATCAATCAAGCACCATGGATTTGAGGTTCCTACGGGAGCCGTTCATATGATTCCACATTCTCGTAAAGGACCTTTAGGACTGGTTATTCAACATGATTTACAGCTTCCTCTTGAGATTCGTGACCTCGAGAATTTTACCGCTTGGTTCTTACCACACCAAAAACCAATACGCCATCGGAGATTTTGGGGGATTTTAAAGGCATTTCCAAAGATGAGACAACGCATGTTTGTATTTCGAAAAATAATTGGAGGTGTCCGTCATTCTGAGCTCCATTCGGAATCATTTCATGAGTACTTGGAGGCACGCACTGAAGATCCTTACATATTCAATTTTTTTAATGCAATAACTGGCTTTGCTTTAAGTTTAGATATATCCGAGTTATCAGTTGCAGCCATGTATCGTTTTTTACGTCTCTTGCATCGAAATGGAAGACCAGGTGTTCCAATAGGTGGCTGTAAAGCAGTAATAACCGCTCTAGTGAACCATGCCCAGCGAAGTAACTCAAAACTTCTGAAGAATTGTGAGCTAATTAAATTGGAAATGGATGGTTCTCAAATCGAATCAGCAGTATGCCGTGATCGTAATACAGATGAGGAATTTAGTATTGAAGCTGATCAGTATATTTTGAATTTGGGTCATCCTCAAGTGAATCAACTCTTGTCAAAAAGTCATTTACCATATCGTTTGCCTTCTACTCCAATTGCTCGAGGCGGAGGTTTTGTTTATCGTTCTAAAACCTCTATTTTAGGAAGTTCAGCTGTTGCACAATTTCCCGAAAACAATTATGTTAAGGGAGCGGTAGAACCATCACTATCCTCTCCCGATCTTGCACCCCCAGGTGAACATCTTCTGTTAACTCATCAGGTGTTTAAGTCTAATGATGAAATTCGTGATACTCGTCGTGCACGAGATGAACTATTAACAACATTTCCCCAACTTAGGGAAGAGGATGAATTATGTATTCACACTTTCTATAAAGACTGGCCTGTGAACTATGCATGCCAAGGAACAGATTTACCTAATTTCTCATCTGAAATTTCTAATCTCTTCTTTGTTGGAGATGGTTATAAAGGAAACGATGGGTGGATGATGACTGAAGGCGTTGCCCATGGTGTAAAGCAAGTCATAAGACATATTCTTGATAATTCTACGTAAATGCTTTAATTAAAGAATCTAGTGATAAAAAATCAATCTGGAAACTTATACAAAAATCTATGATTGAAAAAACTCCTTTTACTTATTTTATTTGACTGGAATGCTTTTAAAAAATCAGAACCATTATTTGAGATTCCGCTTTGTAGTTTTCAAACTTCTGGAGTAAATAGGTACGAATTTAAAGGAACTGCAAGAAGATATATATGTGGTTTTCAAGTCAGAGATAGAATCATAATATAGATCAGGTTATTGTGAAAAAAGTTCTAAATTGAAAGATATCATTTTTATAACAGTAAAAAGATCAGTTTTACAATCTAGGCCAAATTGAGGTTTGTAAATGAAATTCCAACTCAAGAAAATAATAATAGTATCAATATTACTCTTGTGCTTTGTTTCAACTGACTCTAGCTTTATTCTATCTAACAGAGGATCAGCCAGCGTTAGCCAGACGGTTCAAAAGGTTGCAGTAATCTTAGATACTCCTGGTTTCTATGATTCTTATTTCATTGAAGATGTCACAAACGCTTTTGGAATAGTTAATCAAACCTATGACAATTACGATATTGAGTTATTCCCTCTCTACAATTACTCATTTGAATACACGCCCTATCCAAATTATACTATTAATTATTATTATGACAACACAACATCCAATGAAACCATTCAAACTAATCTTACCAAGTTGTCTACTGTTCTTCTTGAAACAGGAACTTATGATATCTTTTTTCTTATGGGTTATGGACTAAGAGGTGTTCACAAAGACTTTGTGAATATTTCACAATACCCAGACACAAATTTCATTTTCTATGATTTATCTGGTGAGTTGCCTTACCATCCTTCTGATTATCCTCCTCCTGATAATCGGTTAGTAGTTAGTTTCGATGAAATTCATGTCGGATATATTGCAGGAACTCTTGCAGTCGCCACAATTACACCCTTTCCTCAACGCGTTGCAATGATTGGCTCCTTTGATGGAGATAAGCGTTCCACGCAGCTCATTGCCGCATTTCAAGGTGCCATCCTCCGTGAAAGAACAGATGTTGATATAAAAATTGCTTACTTAGATGATGGGTTTTGGGGTTTAGATTGGAGGAATATTAATAACGCAACAACATTAGCTAGTAAGTTAGAGAATGAGGGATATGGATTAATTTTTGCGGCTCTTCAGAATAACAATACTTTGGGAGTCCTTGATGGAGTTGGTACAAAAACGCGTGTCATTACTGTTGACTCTAATAGAACACTGCTTAATAGGCCAAACCTAGTGCAAAGCGTCGTGAAAAACAATTCTAAAGTTATCCTTTCGTTATTTGATACTTTTAACCAAAGTCAGAATGGTTTTGTTAATGGAACGGTTACTTTCCAGCTAGCTGATGACGTTTTTTATCCTGGTAATTTTGATGATAGTGGAATTGTCAACGAAACCATGGCTGAAATATACACAGACATAGTTGAAAGTTCAATTCAGATTCCTACAGATATTCGCCATGCATTGAACACCCCAGGCTTCCAGATCATCTCCACAATTGTGGGCTTCTTGTTCATTCCAATTCTTGCTCGGAAGAAGAGAAAAAGGTGAACAAAGAATTTGGTTGATTCTCCTTCCACTAATGCAGTTTGTGTTATCGGAGGATCAGGATTCTATGATTTTTTAGAGGAACCTGAAAGAATTTCAATTTCTACCCCTTTCGGTGCAAAACCGATTATTATTTACCACCAAGAACGTGATGGAAAAAACCTGTATTTTTTACCACGTCATGGCACTGGACATTCCATTCCTCCTCATAGAATCAATTTTAAGGCGAATATTTACGCTCTTCACAAATTATCCATTTCTCGGGTTGTTGCAACAAGTGCTGTTGGTGGTTTACGATCTTTTCTAAAACCTGGAGATTACGTGCTTCTCGATCAATTCATAGATTTTGCACGGCCACTGACGTATTTTGATGGAGATTTTAATATAGATTTCCCACAAGGAACCCATGTTTCTGGCGTAGTCCATCTTGATATGACCGAACCCTATTGTCCCGAGATCCGAAAAACCTTTTCAGAAGTTCTCAAAGATGATCCAAATACTCATCCCACGGGAACTTACGCAACCTCAATGGGTCCTCGTTTTGAAACACCTGCTGAAATAAAAGCACTTATACAATTAGGTGCTGATGTTGTTGGTATGACTAACTCTTCTGAAGCCATACTCTGTCGTGAACTTGGTATCTGTTTTGGTGTTATTGCTGTAATTACGAATCTGGCAGCAGGCCTTCAAAAGGAAGTCAGTCATCAAGAAGTTCTTGATATCTTCAATTCTCGCTCTTCCCAACTAAAAACCCTTTTTCATGAGATTATCAACTCTTTACCCGAAAAAAGAGACTGCGCTTGTGCCTGGTATATTAATAAATAAAAAAAAAGCATTTTTATTGGAGGGAAAGATTAAGTATTTTTCTGGAAACCTTAGATCCTCCAAAGATACTTTTTTTTATTCCAATTTGTTTTAAAAAGACCATAAAAGGCATTAAAATGAATAACATGCCAAATTTCGACAATTGAAGATAAAAACTTAAAAATCGAAAAATAATATGTTAAATGAGGTATTTTTATGTCACAGAAGCTACAATGCCAAGTGTGTGATTACACAGAATCTATTCCAATTCATTGTAATCAACCAATGCATATTGAAAAGATTGAGGGAACAGTGAAACTTGTATGTTGGATGGGGCCAGAATGTGGAGTTCAAGCTCTCCCTTTTCATCATGATAGACCTATGAGAACTGAAGATACAGAAGAAGATTGAAGGTTAATTTCAGTGTCAGAGAGATTGAATTGTCAAAAGTGTGAATATACAGAACCAGTTCCAATGCATTGTATGCAACCAATGCATGTGGAATCTTTTGAAGGTAAAAAACGATTAGTGTGTTGGATGGGGCCAGAATGTGGAGTTCAAGACCTTCCCACTCACCATAATATCCCTATGCAGATTGTAAAAGATGATAGCTTGAATTTATCTGATAAAGAGGAATCTCCTTCTCATTCACACGCAACACAACAAGTAATAGAAACTCGTGATCCAGAAAAACCCTTATCAACTACTGAGTATCAAGTAGCAAATTTAGGAATCACAGGGATGACTTGTGCTTCATGTGTATCAACTGTTGAAAAAGGGTTAACGAAAGTCAAGGGAGTTCAAGATGTGGTAGTTAATCTTATGACAGAGAAGGCTACTGTTCGATATAATTCAGCAATGACAAATGTAGATTCCTTAACACAGGCAGTAAAAAGCGTTGGCTATGGAGTCAAAGACTTAAATTCATCAATAAGAACTGATATGAAAATTCTCAGTCTTAATATTACAGGTATGACTTGTGCGAGCTGTGTTAATACTATTGAAACCGCTTTAAACAAAAAAAATGGTATCACTGAATCGGTCGTTAACCTAGCAACAGAAAAAGCCCGAATAACATTTGATCCAAAATTTATTACTGAGGATCAAATAATTAAGACTATTAATAATATCGGTTATAATGCAAAGAAAATCTCTTCTTACAGGACCACTTCTGAAGATAGAGAAAGTCTTGAACGTGCTAAAGAGTTACGAATTCAGCAATTACGACTATTAGTTGCAATTTTACTTAGTATACCTATATTACTCATTAGCATGGGTCCTATGATTGGATTATCGGTTAATCTACCTCTCCCTGATGATCTAATTCCAGGAATCGATAATAACACTTTTCTAATTATGTTGCTTACTATCCCTGTTATGTTTGCCTCAGGTTGGCAGTTTCATTATGGTGCGATTAAGGTACTTCGTCATGGACAATTTAATATGGATGTTCTTGTGTTCTTGGGAACTAATGCCGCCTTCTGGTATTCTATGATCGGTATGATTATTCAGGATGCAGAGGCGATTTTTTTTGAAACTGCAGCGTTGTTAATTACTTTTCTCTTACTTGGAAAATATTTGGAAGCGAGAGCGAAAGGACAGACATCACAAGCAATTCGAAAACTTATTGATTTACAAGCTAAGGAAGCAACAATTATTCGTAATGGCAAAGAAGAAAAAATTCCAATCGAGGAGGTGGTAGGAGGAGATATTTTGTTAGTTCGTCCCGGAGAGAAAATTCCTACTGATGGAATTGTTGTTGAAGGTTCTTCAAGTGCTGATGAATCCATGATAACTGGAGAGTCAATGCCAGTTAAAAAGGTAATAAACGACAAAGTTATTGGAGCTACGTTAAACAAAACGGGTCTACTTAAAATTAAGGCCACAAAAGTAGGTTCTGAGACCGCTCTAGCCCAAATTGTTAAGCTAGTGGAGGATGCCCAAGCTTCGAAAGCACCGATTCAAAGACTTGCTGATATAGTTGCTGGTCGATTTGTTCCAGCTGTTGTATTGATTTCTTTGTTTACATTCATTTTTTGGTACGGTGGTGTCTCGATCAATCTCCTACCTGCTTTTCTATGGGGGCAACAGCTTAATAGTTTCATTTTTCCTTTTAAGCTCATGATAGCAGTATTAGTAATTGCCTGTCCATGCGCTTTAGGATTAGCTACTCCAACAGCTATAATGGTTGGTACAGGAAAGAGTGCTGAACAGGGGATTCTTATCAAAAGCGCAGAAGCTCTAGAGGGAGCTCATAAAATCAATACTATAATTTTTGACAAGACTGGTACTTTAACAAAAGGACAACCAAAAGTTACTGACATTGTCGTCATACAAGAAGGTACTGAAGAAAATGACGTTTTAAGAATAGTCGCTTCAGCAGAGAAAGGATCTGAACATCCCCTTTCGCATGCGATTATTGAATCTGCAGAGGAGAGAGGGATTGAATTATATGAACCAAAAGATTTTGAGGCAATCCCTGGTTATGGAATCCGAGCAAGAATTAATGGTGATATAATTACTGTAGGTAACCTACGATTATTTGAAAAGAATGGAATTTCTACTCATGATATACAGACGAGTATAAAAGCACTGGAAGACCAAGCAAAAACTGTGATTATCGCCGCAGTTAACCAAAAATTATTTGGAGTACTCGCTATTGCTGATCCCCTCAAAGAAACTAGTAAAGAAGTGATAGATCAGTTAAAACGAATGAACATAGAAATTTATCTTGTAACTGGCGATAACGAACGTACTGCAAAAGCAATCGCATCTCAAGTAGGTATAAACAATATTTTAGCAGAAGTCTTACCAGAAAGTAAAGCTGATATAGTGAAGAAATTGCAAAATGATGGGAAATTTGTAGGGATGGTTGGGGATGGAATAAATGATGCTCCCGCGTTAGCACAAGCTGATATTGGTATTGCCATTGGAAGTGGAACAGATGTTGCAATAGAAACAGGCGACATTGTGCTCATCAAAGAGGATCTAAGAGATGTTGTTGCAAGTATTCAAATGAGTAGAAAAACCATCTCCAAGATCAAACAGAACCTTTTCTGGGCTTTCTTCTACAATATTATTGGCATCCCTATCGCTGCTGGTATTCTGTTTCTTCCATTCGGCATAACACTTGTTCCTGAAATTGCCGCTGCAGCTATGGCTTTCAGTTCGGTCTCTGTTGTGACTAATAGCTTGTTATTACGCTTTTATACCCCAGAAATTCAACAAAAAACGCAACATTCGGCTTCTCAAGGGCTTTAAAGGAAATTACCGAATAAGAAACGAGGGAATTTTATTTCCGCTAATTTTAAGAACTTGCGACAGAATTATAAATTCCAGACCCAATGAAGTTAGTTGACACTGCAATCTCATAACAAAATGTATTGGTAAAATGTGTTTGTATCTTCCATTCAAGAACTCCGATTTATTAGGAAAACTCCCTGATGTGAAAAAAGGGGGATCTTTTTAGAGGAAGCCCCACAAAATGTATGAAGCTGATCCTATTCAAACTTTGGCCAACGTTGATTATTCTAGAGCTGAAACCTTTGGAGACCGAGCTTGTAGTCTCTCCAGATTAATGTCCAAGGGTTACAACATTCCAAACGGGATCGTAGTAAGTACTAAAGTATTTAAACGTTTTCTGAACATCATGCCTGGTGCAAAGAGAATAGATCAGTTAATAAACGAAGTAACTCCAGTAAATTTGGAGGAAACTGCTCGGGAAATTCAAGAAATCATCATGTACTCCCCTGTTCCTATGCCAATGGCTAATCCAATTGCAGAACAAATCTATAAGCTATTAGACGAAATTAAGTCTGATTCTGTTGTAATCAGAACATCAGCACATGTTGAGGATTCCTCTAGACATACCTGTTTTGGTCGTGGAGTTTACTTTCATTTAAAAGAAATTCGAGACATTATCCAAGTTATGAAAAACTGTTGGGCGTCAGCCTTCACAGCTGATGTTCTCAAAGATTTGATGCAAGCGGGACTTCCACCTGACAACGTCAATATAGCAGTAATTGTTGAAGAGATGGTTTCAGCTAAGGTTAGCGGGATTCTTTCTGTGAAAAATGACATTAAAGATGTGCATATCACTGCGAATTGGGGTTCACATGTACACGAAGGGAAGGAAGGAATTTGTTGTGATCATATTATCGTGAATGAACAGAAAATCGGAGAACCAATAGAAGCATTTACTTCATATAAAGAAAATATTTCTCATATTCCGCCTGAGAACCGTCACGCTGTCGTCATAGAAAATCAACCAGAAAGAAAGCAGGAGCTATCGTTGAGTCCACAAGATATTACAACTCTAGTTCAACTTTCTAAAAAAGTTCGGCGAGACTTTGAGGTCGATTATGAAATTGAATTTGTTTTTGACCATGAAGGTACATTGTGGTTACTTGATGCGACTCCTCGATCGTCTCGCCGTGATTATCGCAGTATTGGTAACTCTGTTGACCAATCGTGAAAATAAGACACAATAATTTTTTTATTTTTCAGGGAGTCTAGATGAAAAGATACTCTAGAATCAATATATAAATAGATAAGTCCACATTGTGCACAAATAATTTTTCTACATTGCTAATATTTATAAAAGACTCTTCACTCCGTGTTAAGCAGATATTCGAGAAGAGGATCTGATTGAATCCTACCGAGGAGGAGCAGAAAAAAGATTTTAGTTTAGTTGAAACTGTAAATATTGCAATAATGAGTTTTGCATATATTGGATTGTTTTTTTCTGGCTTTATATCAAGAAATCCATCATATAATCATATTGTTGGTATTATTGGTTGGATTATTTGGATATTTGG
The DNA here is from genome assembly GCA_016839665.1 of Candidatus Hodarchaeota archaeon. Next base: position 3,695 of record JAEOTU010000039.1, on the reverse strand, counting down.
TCTAATACTAGCATTCTCTCCAAATATTGTTTTCAAAAGGAGAGGAGGTGTTCCGAAGGGAAAATCATATGTTCATACAACAAAGTTAGTAAATGATGGGATTTTTGGAGTGATACGACATCCTCAATATACTGGGGGTATGGTGATTGCTCTTTCTATGTGTTTAATTGTCCAGACACGATTAACATACATTCTGGCGATAATTGCCATGATAACAGCATATTTATCAATGGTTTTTGAAGAAAAGGGGTTAATTGTAAAATTTGGCTCTCAATATGAGAATTATAAAGCTAAAGTTCCACGAGTAAACCTACTAATAGGTTTAGTACGAAAATTGAGAAAATGAAATCGCGTCATTGCATCCCCTTCCATTCAAAATGATTCCTTGTTCATCAATCAGAAGGATCCCATCATTTTAACTAGAAATCCATTATCTTATTTCCATATTCAATAGGTGAGTATCTCGCTAATTAGTCAAAATAAGGAGTAGGAAAAGGAGTTCAGAGCTCTAGCTTTATTATTACGATCCATAGATTGGTAACAATAATTACCAGGCGAATAGTGTTAGTTCTAAAGCTTCTTTCACTGGTGATCCTAATTGATAATTAACTTCTCGGCCTTGTTTCGCATAAGTAACTATCCTCTCCTTTACAAGATTTTGGCATTGATAGGTGAGGGAGGATTCTTTGATTCCAGTTCGTTCCTGTAGTTCGGAACGCCTGATATCGTTATTTTGGTGTGCTAAAAGGAGCATTTCTTCAAGTAATGGTTTCCGAGATTGTGTAGCACCTTTTAATTGGTTGAAAGATTGTATTAAATGGGAATTTTCTTGAAGAATAGGCCAAACCCTATTTCTAATTTCCTGTTCATTTTGATGTAACGAGGTACGATCATGTTCATAAACGATTTTTAGTGCAGGTCCAAAGCCTAGATATTGTGCAATACTATGAACAAGTGCTGGGGTGATTTTTTGCCATTTTTCTTGACTTTCCAGTTGTGCAATCACCTCTCTGACAATCCATAATGCTAGCCCAGGCAATCCTAATGAATGATCTCCAATTGCTTTCAAAACATCAGAAGGGAAAAGGTTTGGTTTTCCCAAGGTTTCAGCTCTTTGCTTTATTATATTTTCAATTTCAAGAAAAGTTGGGCGCTTAAATGGAAATTCAAAAGGCACCGCTTCAAAAACCGTGATTCTGGAGTTTCTATGGGAAAAGCGTAACTGCTGATATTCAATAGTATTAAGAATTGTCACTACCAATATTCGATCAAAGCTTGACCGATTGATAAGGTCCTCATAGGATTGACGTGTTAGATTACTCCATATTGGATAAACATTATCGAAAAAGAAGATTTTTGTCGATTTAAATTCAGCTTCTTCCCACCAGCTCCAGAAATTGGAATCATACGCTTTGTATTGTGAATAATCTTTTCCCCTGTGTCGATTGAGTACATTAGCTATTTGTTGCACTGCTGTGCTTTTTCCGCTCCGTTGAGGCCCAATAATTGTGACTTGGGAGCATATTTCTTTTTCCTCTGCAGATGAGGCTTTCAGAATTTGGCCCAATTTCTTACTTAATCGGTGAACCTCTTTTGTTGAAACGAACGATTCTGGAGACTTTAAGACGAAGTTATCTTTGAATGTGTTGACTAAAGAGCGTGTTTCTTTGATTTGCTGCTGCCAATCTTTTGCTTGAGATTCACCCTCTTCAAAAGAGTCATAAAGTTCAGCCAGAGTTGCATTTCTCCATTAATATAGGAAAAGTATCTATTCTTTGAGCTGTAAATTCGGGAAAGAGCCTACCTTAATCGAATCTTTTGAAACTTTTAAAATGTTTGAAATTTGAAATATCCGACAATATTCTATATCCTCATAACATGCATTGATAATAATAGAATCGTGTGAAAACTAAGAGTTTTTCAAGCAAAAATCCTTGCAAATGACAAAAATCTCTTGAATCTCGATATATATGGAGCTGGAGGGATATTGAGTCATTCGAATGAGTATGAAGGAAAAATCCTTTTAGATGGGTATTTTTCTCCTTTAGGTTGCATTCAATCTGATTAAAAGCCATCAATCTATCAGAACCCGCCCTTGGAATATAGTATTATGCAGGATTCAGACCAATCTGTATGGTATCAATGTTATCATCAAATATTAGCCATAATGAATGATTTAGGATCTTTAAAGGGTATCCTTCCTCTTCTCATTTTAGGGCATTTTTTCATAGGCACGATAGTACCTCCCCTCGTGACGAGTGATTTCGAACGAAACCTTTTTTACGGCCAAGCTTTTTGGAAATATGGTTTCACAGTTTATGACATGACCCCTCTTGATATAGATCCTTCATATGATATTGTGGATCCTATTTCTGGGTTCTTATCTTATTCTAATACCACTTATGATTATCCAACTGTACAGCTTCTGTTTTGGGCTTGTTTATCCTCTCTCCCGTTTTCACCAATAATATCTAAATGGGTGTTATCTTCTGTAGATGTCGTCAATTTTTTTTTCATCTATTTTTTAATATGGAATCGGAAAAATAAAGGAAAAGAACACACACAGTTAGAAAAAGGATTTGCACTGTCGTACCTTATTTTCTCCATTCCATTTTCAGCTATTGAAGGCCAACCCACTTCAATTTCTGTTTTTTTCCTGCTTCTGCCATTAATTTTACATCACCGTTATAAAATGTGGAGTTACTTGAGTATCGGCTTTGGGTTTCATTGGAAGTACATATCAGTCCTTGTCCTTCCCTATCTTTTGATCCAAGATCACGTGGATGTCAAACAAGCTTTGCTGGGTTTTTTAACTGTAGTTATGAGTGTGATATCGCTTTCCTTCCCCCTCCTTTTTTCGAGCTTTATCTTACGATATCTCAGTTCTTTTGGGAATTTAGGATCATACTCGGGCCAACTTCCCTCTAATCCCTTATATTTACTTTATCCAAGCTTTTCCTCTTTGTTATCATCAGTAATTTTGATTCTTGCACTATTATATTGGATTGGCCTGATTCCTATGGAAAATCATCCAACAATAAATTTAGATGGGGTCGTTGAACGCGCATATTGGTTACCCCTTATTCTTCTTCTTAGTTTTCTTAAAATTTTTGCCACTGCGTTCCCATGGTACTGGATGTGGATATATGCCTGTCTTACTATTCTCCCTCATAAAGATCTTCGACTGTTCATCCCTCTACTAGGATGCACGTTTGCTCTCGGGCTTATAGATTTTATGCAGATGACGATTGGTCTTTCAACTTTCATAGGTTGGTTTTTCTAAAAGGTTTTCTCCTGAATGATTCTTTACATTAGAAAAAGAAGAAATGGAGGGAGAATATCCAGAATTAGGATTTATCCTCCACCTCTTTTTCGGAACATTCGAACCGAATAACCGATTGCAGCTGTCCCTGCTACCGCGGCTCCTGCTACTGTTACGGTAGGGAGAAATATTTCTGGTAATCCGGGTCCTCCTGGCCTTGTTGGCGTGGAGCTTGTCTCCATGGAGGTAGTGGTCGTTTCTACGGTGGTAGTGGGTATTTCGGGTTCCGTTGTGGTGGGTTGTGTAGTTGTCGTCGTAGATGGGGGAGGAGAAAGTTTAGTGAGAATAGAGGGAATTTTTTGGATTATTTTAGGAAATAATGAATAGAAGATTGATACATCATACGTGTTAGGTGCCCAGTCAATATACTGAC
>JAEOTU010000319.1 GCA_016839665.1 Candidatus Hodarchaeota archaeon | reverse complement strand
TTGATGACGAGTATTTCTTAGATATCAATGATACTGGTAAACTGGCTTTTGCATGGCACACAACAGGGGGTGACAGTTGGGGTAATCCATCGTATAATATTCAGTTGAGTTCTGGTGGTATCGATACTGATGTTTGGACTTATATTGTTGTAGTGCGTGATGGATCTGATATACGGTTTTATATTGATGGGTATTTGGATAGTGAGTTTACCGGTGTGGTTGATTCAAACCCATTTAGAAATGGAATTAATCCTGTGAGAATTGGTTCTGAAAACAGTAGCTCTGCTGCTCGTTTCTTTGATGGCTTTATTGACGAAGTCCGTGTGAGTAGTGTTGCTAGGAATTCAGGGTGGGTTAATACGAGCTATCTGAATCAATATGTTCCATCTACTTTCTATGGCGTTGGTAACGAGGAGATGATATAGGTTCTGTAATGGTTGCTTCTGATCCTTTTCCATCTAATGTGGAGTAGGTATCTGCTTCTTTGGTTGAGTTAAGGTCAATTTGTCAGATTACGGTGGGAATTTGATGAATCATATGGTTGAGAAAAAAATGAATGTACTTGGAAATAATAAACTTGGAGATAAAATCCAAAAACTATTATAACTATTATAAAATGGGATTAAAGAAACGGCGATGATATGGATTTGATGAATTATTTTTCAATTGGAGTTGATATCGTTTCCATAGGAAGAATATCAAAGAACATTGATGATATTAATGACCAATTTATTAATAGGGTTTATACCAAAGACGAGATAAATTATTGTAAAAACAAAAAAAACATCTCTCATTATTTTGCTGGTAGATTAGCTGGCAAGGAAGCGGTCAGCAAAGCGTTGAAAATATCCTGGAAAGGGGGGATAAACTGGAGGGATATCGAAATAATTAATGAAGAAGATGGCATCCCAAGGGTGATATTGCATGGGGAAGCCAAGAAGATCGCAAATGAAAGGAAAATAAAAAATATCCAAATCAGTATATCGCACGAAAAAGAGTATGCTATTGCATTTGTAGTAACGATTGGAGATACAAATAATGAATAATAAACAAGATTATAATGAAAAAGACATAGTAGATATCATTAGTCGGTTCATAATAGATAACTTTATTTTAAGTGATCAGAAAGAGAACATCGATGAAAATATATCACTTTATGAAAATAGGATTGTTGATTCAACAGGTGTTCTTGAGATTGTGGATTTCCTTGAAGAGACATTTGGGATAAAAATCGAGGATGATGAATTGGTACCTGACAATCTAGATTCCATCAAGAAAATGTCTAAATTTGTCCAGAGGAAAATAGATAATGCTAGTTAATCATTTCTTATCAAGAAGTGTAGATTTGTATCCTGATAAAGAGGCCCTTATCTGTCCTGAAGGGAGATACCTATATCAGGAAATCGGTGATAAGGTAAAGGTATTTTCGAATCTTCTTCTAAATATGAATGTAAATAAATCAGATAGGGTAATGATTTTTTTAGAAAATTCATTAGAGTCCGTGGTTTCTGTGTTTGGTATTCTAGAAGTAGGAGGCGTTTTTGTTGTTATAAACCCTCAAATGAAATCAAAAAAGATGGAATACATTATAAAGGATTGCGGAACAAAAATACTTATTACGGATAGGAAACATTTGGAGAAAATCAGAGATGTGCTAGGCAACTGCACTTCTTTAGAGAATATTTTACTTACAAATGCTGAAGATGAGGAAGTAATATCGGTAGACATGGGGAAGATAAGAGTAACTCCTTTTTCTGACGCTAAACGATTACCTAAAGGAGCAACTCAAAATCCAAATATCGTTGATTTGGATCTGGCTTCCATTATCTATACTTCGGGTTCTACGGGGTTTCCAAAGGGAGTTACACTTAGTCATCAGAATATGTCTTCAGCGGCTGATTCGATTATTACATATCTTGAAAATACGTCTGATGATATTATTTTTAATGTTCTTCCGTTATCATTTGATTATGGTCTGTACCAGGTGTTAATGGCGTTTAAATTTGGTGGGACTGTTGTTTTGGAGAAATCGTTTGTGTTTCCGCACCATGTGTTGCAACGGATAAAGGAGGAAAAAGCGACCGGATTTCCTATTGTCCCAACGATTGCTAATATCTTATTGCGACTTAAAGACCTGAAAAAATATGATCTCTCGACTTTGCGATATATCACTAATACCGCGCAGAAACTCCCCAAAAAAACTATATTTGGTTTAATGGAAGCTTTTCCGTATGTTCGGATTTTTTCCATGTACGGGTTGACGGAATGTAAAAGAGTCTCCTACCTACTTCCTGAGAAGTTGAAAGCTAAACCCGAATCCGTTGGGAAAGCAATGCCAAATACAGAGGCTTTTATTGTTGATGCAAAAGGAACTAAAATAACCAAAGCAGGAGTTGTTGGCGAGCTTGTAGTGAGAGGCCCAAACATAATGGTTGGATACTGGAATAATCCACAGGATACCAAAAAAATAATCAAACCTGGAACACATCCAGACGATAGGTGGCTCTATACCGGGGACCTATTCACGATGGATGATGATGGAGATTTATTTTTCTTTGGAAGAAAAGATGATATGATTAAAACTGCTGGGGAAAAAGTCAGTCCAAAAGAAATAGAGAATGTTTTGTATGATATTGAAGACGTCTATGAGGCAGCGGTTATTGGTGTACCCGATGATATGTTAGGTCAGGCAATAAAGGCTGTTGTAGCATTAAGGAAAGGTTCGAAGTTGACCGAAAAAGAGATAACCCTGCATTGCTCCAAACATTTAGAAAACTTTATGGTCCCCAAGTATGTTGAGATTCGTCAGGAGCTACCTAAGACCTCAACTGGGAAGATTAGCAAAAAGGAGTTGATAGTATGAGTTTCCATAAGGATGTATTAAATCTTGATTGTGCGCGTGAAACTGATTGCATTTGTTCTTTTATTCGAAAACAAGTTGAATTGATGAAAAGAGATGGCATCGTGATAGGTCTTAGCGGTGGTATTGATTCTGCACTTGCTGCTGTATTATGCGTAAAGACGCTTGGAGTGGAAAAAGTATTTGGTTTGATTCTTCCTGAAAAGGAATCAAACCCTGTTAGTGCACAGTATGCTAAGAAACATGCTGAAGAGTTAGGAATAGCAACTGAGACGATTGATATTACTCCCACACTTGAAGCATTTGGGACCTACGAGAAAAGAGATAAGGTTATAAGAGAGATTTTTCCTGAATATGACAGTAGTTATAAACTGAAGATCACCCTTCCTACTGATTTGTTATCAAAAGACGCGTTTAACTTTTTTACATTATCAGTTGAAAATAGCTCTGGAGATATACAATCTGCTAGGCTTAGGAAGAATGCTTTGAATGGTATTGTAGCAGCTACTGATAGCAAGCAACGTACACGGATGATGCATCTGTATTATTATGCAGAAATGAAAAATTATCTGGTTTGTGGAACGACAAATAAAAGTGAGGTTATCCAGGGTTATTTTGTTAAGTATGGAGATGGTGGGGTTGATATCGAGCCTCTTGCCCATCTATATAAAACTCAGGTGTATCAGCTGTCTGAGTATTTAGGTGTATTAATGGAGATTATAGATAGAGCTCCAAGCCCAGATACGTTTAGTTTTCAAGTTAGTGATGAGGAGTTTTATTTCCGTATTCCTTATGATAAACTTGATCTTTTGTTGTATGCATGGGAGAACAAGTGTTTGGTTTCTGAAGTGTGTGAAGTGATGGGGTTACAGGAGGACCAGGTGCAAAGAGCGTTTCGGGATTTTACTTCCAAGTATAATGCAACGAAACATTTAAGGGAATTGCCTCCTGTGCTTTCTTAGATGGATCCGATTAGTCGTGTGGATTTAATAAATATTTTATAATAATATGTGTGTGTGTTTAACCTGGAGGCTTCTACCTAGTTTTACTAAAAATCTCTCTTTTTTTCTTATTTATTTTTGTTATATTTTTATCCTTAGATGTAAGTTTACAATTGTTGTTAATTATCCTTCACCGCCTTTGTCTTTAGGATTTGTAAGAGTAACGGATGATATTTCTATTGTTTATAATTAT
>JAEOTU010000318.1 GCA_016839665.1 Candidatus Hodarchaeota archaeon | reverse complement strand
TATCCTGGGTAGAACTCGCTTCGGGGTTGAACACCCTGAAATACACTTGGGATGTCACCAGTCTCTATGATGGTACAACTGTTCTTCTGAAAGTGGAAGTAATTGATAGTATTGGCTTTCGTAGCTACTCTATCTCAACAAAAGACTATACAATTGACAATCCAGGGTTAACTCATACTACAACTACCACCCCTGAAAGCACTACTACAACCACTCCACATACTACCACAGAACCAACTTTAACCGTGAGTACATCAGGAATGACGGCTTTTATTCTACTGCTAGCGTTAATATCCATATTCGGACTAAGAAAAAAGAGGAGACCATAGAACAGACACCGTTCCTTTCCTCATTCCTACCTTTTTAGTCACTAATCCACGAGATACAATATTCAAAATGCGTTGGGGCAATAACTTCAGGTTCCATACAACTCCAGTTACCCTCAAGCCCAATCTCTTGAATAGTTAAGTCAAAATGACATACTGCGATTCCTAGATCGATTCGTGGAAAATCAGGGAAGGGAAGAAGACGATTGTACCAACCTCCTCTCCGATTAATGAAAAAATGGTAATTCTGACCATCAGATTCTTTAATTGCTCGCCAAGGTTGGCGATTTGAAGCAGAGGGGGCAATTCGAATCATTTCCAACGGTATATCATAGTTCCCTGCTCTCTCTTGTGTAAGTGGGTGTTTAACATCTCCTTCAAAGAAGATATCTTCCCACGGTTTCCTCTTTTTCGATCGTGCTGCCCATTTCGCAAGTCGATCAATCTTTCTTCTACTTGTTGATGGGTATCCAACTGGAGCAATAGCTGGAACTATTTCGCTTTCTGTGACATTGATATGAGCTGCAAATTTGTTTCTTCTTAGGGTTCCCCCTACCCAACATGTTCCCAAACCTAAGTCTGTAGCATATAAAATCAACCTTTCCATCTGATATCCAAAGTGTTCCAAAGATTTATCAGTGTCTTTTATAGCTCCAATAATAAAATATTGGGCTCCTCTGATAAAACCATAAGTCCCGATTTGCTTTTTTTCTATTTGATCTAATTCAGGAATCTCTAATAACTTGAACCTTACATGTCCATTGAAGGGAGAAGTATGTTTTAATTGGATAAAATCGTTTATTTTTCCTATTAAATCTTCATCTAGCGGTTGAACTTCGTAAGTTCTGCATGAATACCGTTGTTGGATTATTTCTGTTATAGAGGTTGAAAACTTGGTCATATTCACTCATTCAAGCTTCTTTTTCAGTATAAATATTAGTTTATGAAACTACCAGTTCAGCATAAACCGCACGATGATCCGATGTTCTTGGTGATCCAAAAGTCAAACAATTAAGAACAGTCCAAGACCCCTTTAACCAAATGTAATCAATTCTATTTGTGGCAATTCCAGAACTCGAATAAGATGTTCCTCCATTAGGAGCATTTCCAGCTAGTAACCAAGTATCAGAAAATGTGGCATTTAGAAGTGCGAATGCAGGATCGGTATTATTTTGATGAGTATTAAAATCACCAAGAACAACAGCACGAGAAAAACCTTGTGTGATACTTACTATTGATTGAGATTGAGCTAAACGATCTTCTGAGTATTTATTAGTTTGTAAATGGGTTACTACAATTGGTAATCTTCCTGTTAACGTTCCAGTGTCAATTTCAACCACAATCGCAACACGTTCAATAGATTGTTCGGCTGGAAGGTTCTTATATTGTGCATCCAAGATTGGAAATTTTGAGAGGAGAGACACACCGTAAATTTGAGCTGATGTGGGGGGACCGTAATAATACCCCATCCCAGTTTGATGAGCTAACCATTGTAGGCCATTCATATTTGACGATGATATTCGAGCTCCTTCTGATTCTTGCAACCCAACCACATCTGCACCAGATGCCAAGATAACATCACGTACTTGTTCAAGGTTATATAGCCCTGTCTGTCCTATGGAGAAGTACTGATGAATGTTAAAAGTCATTATCTTAAGCTTGTCTGAATCTGGACTCTTTTTTGGCCCGAGAAAATCATTTGTTATAATACCAGCCGTTGAAACAACAACTACAATTAAGAAAACTAATCGTATGGAATTTTTAACGTTTTGAGGTTGTTTAAGTTCTAGTTTAGGGAATTCTAGTTTCAAACAAGAAAGAGGAAGGAACAATCCTGCAATGAAAATTGTTGTTGCAGCATGTCCACGAGTAAAGGCTAATAATGAGGGCATAAACGCCCAGTTGCCCGCACTTACATGCAGGAAAAGAGTAAATACCATTAATAATTGGGTAATTGCCAGTCTTATCCCAATCACCTTGGGTGATTTGATCGTGTTTTTCTTCATGCCAGCATAAAGGATAACACATCCTGAAACCTGTGCTACGAAATAAGTGATGAAAGAAAGAAGATTAATCCATAAAAGATCTGTTAAGGACAAAAGAAAAAGTGCGATCCATCCAAATATCCACTTGTCTTGAAGAATTTGTTCTCCTTTCTCAAACACAAGTATAGCACCAAAAGAGAGGCCTATGGCCCCAACAACAGATATGATGAAGTAGTGTCTGAAAAACCATGTTGAAACAACATTGGGAAAACCTAAGAATAATAGTTGAATGAGTATAAATCCAATAACTGGTGCCAGACCAACCAATGTTTGCTGAGAGGGAGGAATGGGATCATTTTTTATTTTGATAAACCAAAGTAGCACACCAAGTCCTATCCAAAGGAGGAGTATAATTATTCCAAAAATTGTTGCACAATATGAGGCTGTGTCAAGCCACACCCGAGTGGTTATCTGAATCAAGACTCCAACAATTACGCAAAGAGTGAATTGTTCCTTCAACAATTGAACTCTATTAACTAGTAATGGAGTAATAAACATCATACTGAGGATAGAAGCGAATGTGACCAGTACTGGATTAGGTAGAAAACTTGCTAAAACCATTAGTGCGGCACTAACAAGAGAAATCGATAAAACTTTGTTCGTATGGGGCCAAGGCAACACAAGTTCAACTACTCCTGTTAAGAGGAGAAAAATTAGCACCACAGTTAAATTTGGACCCGCTGTGGAGAAGTTAAGCACGAAGATCATTGTTAAGAAACGTTCTAATTGGCTAAGGTATAGAAACACTACGATTGATCCAAACAACACTCGAATAATGAATTCATGTTGATCCATTAATTGTTGAAAGTTTTTTATCAAGTTTATCAATTTCCTTTGTTAATTTCAACCAAAATATTATCGACAGCTTAAACAAGAGGAAATCAGAATTGATAACAGCTCTTAATGTGATTTTGAAGAGCAATTTTTCACTTGTTTAAAGGAATAGAGAATAAAAAAAGAAGAAAAAGAAAGTATTCTTTATCTTTTTCGGCGTAAAAATGGAAGTAAAGCCAATACAGCAAGACACAATATTATGGGCACCAATTCAAAACCTGGTATGTCCCCAAGTATTCCACCTGCTTCTTTGGTAATAGTAACAGAACTGGAAAGAGATGTGTTACTATAGGAATAGATATAGGTCTGGAGGAAACCTGTGTCATTTTTATAAGTAATTTCATGGGTAATTGACCATTGGTTTGTTCCTGAACCACCAGATGCGCTGATCTCATAAGTAATTGAGTTGTCACTAGTCTGGTTAGTATAAGTGGGTATTCCCCCACCACCAAAGGCAGAGAGAAAAGCTGTAATTGCATAAATTGCATTACACGATGCCTCCCACCCATGACTCGCATTACCGATATCTAATGGAGCAATAAAGAAATATATTACATTCTCTGATCCAGTTGGTTGAGTATTATTCACATAAATATTAGCCCAAGCAACAGAGTTGGAACCAACGAGTGTTGTCCAATCACCCACCGTTGGGGGATTCCCTGTCGCATTTACTTCAATGATTGATCCTTCTTCAATGTCTGTTAGCGCAGGGAAGTAAGTTGTGAGTTCACCACTAAAGTTTGTAACTTTCCATTTCCATGATCCACCTTCTTTAACCGATGAGTGCCAAGTTAATTCAGCAGCGGATACAGGTTGAACAGAAACAAGAAAGAAAATTGTGAAAATTCCTAAAATGAGATTCGTTTTTCTATTAAGCATCTATTACGCGTCCTATCTGTTTTTTTACGAGTTTCATGAATCTTAGAGGATCAAGTTATTGAGTTTTGTTTAATCCTTTTTCAACATTCCCATATTGTTTACATATTCTTCCTATCCAATAGGAAAATCTGATATTGACTTTTAAGTACAATATAAATTTATAATCGTTTAGCATATGTACAAACCGTTTTTATCTTAGCATTACTTCATTGTTACTATTTTAGCAAATTCTTATCGAAACATTCTTTATCTGGTGTCATAACTGGAAACCATGATATTTTATGCCCGAAGGACCAGAGGTTGAAAATGTTCGACTGGAGTTGCTCCAGCTCACTTCAAAGCAGGTTAAAGAAATTAAGTTAACCCCTTTATCTCAGAAGTACCCAAAGTATCAGAATAAACAATCATTATTTGAGCAATTCATGAGGAAAAAAATTCAAAATATTTTTCGTTTTGGAAAATTTCTTGTTTGGCAGTTTAGCGATTTAGAATCAGTCATCCTCAATCATCTTGGAATGACAGGGAAATGGTGCTTTTTTACAGATATTAACAAACTACCTGACTTAGCTAATCATGTAAAAGTCGTTGTTCTAATGGAAACACCACCGAATGCCATTTTTGACGACACGCGTAATTTTGGTCAATTCAAAGTGTTCCCTTCTTTTGAAGTTGTGAAAAAATATCCCCCCATACGGAGTTTAGGAGTTGACGGACTTGCTTCTCCGTTCCCCTTGGAGGAATTCTTGGTTCGTCTTGCTAAGAAGAATTATGAACAAAAATCAATAGCTGAAGTCTTATTGAATCAACGACTAGTGGCTGGGATTGGAAATATCTATAGAGCAGAGTCATTATTTCACGCTAAAATTCACCCACTTAGGACAGTAAATACACTCTCGGTCGAAGAAAGAGAGCGTTTAGGACAAGCAATAGGCGAGATATTACAAAAAGCATTGCGTGATCGCGGGAGCACAATGGACTTTCAACCATATGAATTACCATCAGGCGAATCGGGGGACGCACAAGGATGGCACAAGGTTTACAGACGTGAAGGAAAAAAATGTGTCATGTGTGGAACCGAGGTTAGTAGAATAGTCCAGAAAGATAGAAGTGTCTTTTTCTGCAAAAAATGCCAAAAATAACGATTTCCAAAATCAGACTAAGGTTGTTAATTATTTTCCTTCTTAACAACTTGATACATGGGTACGTATAAGTAGGGAACCCAATCCTTAGGGTCTGGACGCCATCTACCTATGATCGCTTCGACTTCTTCACCCTCAGAAAACGAACAGACTTTGGGGTTGTAGTTGAAACCACGTACTAAGTGTTGATTGAACATCACCCAATGGGGATTTTCAGGATGACCTGCTAGTTTTTTCTTGGGGGAGTGGTATTTTACGCAGCGAATGCGTCCACGCTTGGGAATCTTGACTCTTTCCAGTTTCTCTCCGCAAATTCGTTTAGTTGGATCGTTTCTTGCATATTGGATACCTCTGAGACATTTGCCTTCCAATTTGTCGAATTTTTCAGGAGGGGAAAAATCAGGGAAGTTTTTCTTGGTCCAGGAATCCCCGAAGTAAACCGCTCCACATCTAGGGCAACCTTGAACCTCGTAGAACTCCTTACCAATTGGATCCACAGCAAGTAACGCAATTTGTCGAGACGCCATCTCCATATGGTCTCTAAATCGGAAGTAGTCCTCAACAGAAATCATCTGTTTTGTATTAATTTGTTCCTGAACGGTTGGAACATTATTATTTGCTATTTGATTGCTATTTTCTTTTAGTTTAATGGAAATAACGTCTGATCCAGCACCAGAACCATACAAGACAGCCATAATCTCTTCATCAACCACTCCTTTTTCCATTGCTGCACAAAGAGCGGTAGGAACTGTTGCAGCGTAACCGTTAGCAATTTCAGGGGCCAAGTTTGAAATATTAACTCTTGGTTCAATGGAAAGAAGATTTCCATTATCATCAAATACCTTTTCAGCTAATGGAACACCGAAGTAGTCGCCAATATCTTTTAATGCCTCATTGGGGAAGGATCCATTTGGTGAATGAATAACCCATGTTTTTTTGGGAAGAGTTTCTGGTGTAATTTCACTGTATCTTTCTAAATGCTTTTTTAGCGTAGATAGAATCATACCACGAAATGCAAGACTGGTTCCTTGACCTTCATGTACAGGGAACTCATCTCCTTCCTTTCGGATAAAATCAGAAAAGTCGTAATTAATTGAAGTTCGTCCTTTAATTTCAGCGATCCCATCACAAGGCCCTAAGATGATGCTAGTAGAGTAAAAGGAGGCAGAAAATTCTAGATCATCACCTGGCGCGCCTTGGCTTGCATCTGTAGCAGTGATAGCAACATATTTAGCACGACCCGCATCAATCAAAGCAGTTCCGATGTCGAGAAATTCGCCAAAAGGTTTACATGCAAATTCACCACGGGAACCGTATTTTAAATCAGTACAACCTACTTTTCCAGCAATTTTTGTCGAGCTACCGACAGCGTATGGGAAAGACTCTGACACGACAAAAAGCGCATCGATCTCATGGGGTTTAATACCAGCACGTCTGATGGCATAGTTTAATGACTGAACTCCTGCTGTTAGAGCATCTTCGTTCGGTCCTGGGACAACTTTTTCTCGTAATAAAAGTCGTTGGTTGTAAACCCATCTGACGCTACTCAACGCTTTTCCCCGAAATCGATTTACCATTGTCTTCAATTTCCTCAAAGCGACTTTGTAATTGAGCGTAGACAAACTGTGGTAGTTAGTTACGAGTTCTTCAACTTCTAACCTATTTTGAGGAATGAAAGAAGCAATTGCCTTAATGTCCGCCATAGTACCAATCATCGCATAAATGAATACTTTTTTTGTAAGAGTATGAATTAAATTATTAGTATTAAAATTATTCTATTAAGATTCTACTTACTTCGATTAACTCATTCTCTCGTCAGAGTGTGTTCGATGCCTTTTCTCTTGGAAATGTAACAATTAGTGAGGGCTAAATAAAGGTTGTGGGGTATGTATACGTCGTATGGGTGCAACATGTATCCATGATATGGGTGAATAACAAACTCTCTGTTAATGGTTTCATCTGAAACAAGTTCCACTTTAAGAACGTTTTGATGAGAAAATCGTATTCTTAATAATTTACTTTGAAAGTCAACTCTTTAAACTGGATTTCCCGTGTTTTGAAGCATTATTTTTATCATCAAAATTGCATGTGCTCTTAATAAGAATGAAAATTATCTTTGCTACAGTATAAAAGGGTATTTATTACCAATAAATTCACCTATTACAAAAAAATAACTTTGAAAAACTCGCTTGAGCTTCTTAGATTATTCCTTTCTGGATTAGGCAATAAAATTTCCCTTTTTTTTTATCCAATCTTAGTCAAGAAAATCGAAAAGGAAATTGATTTGATTTATTTGCACGATACTTCTGTAAACCACCAAATTTAGTTCAATAACTGTACCAGAAAGGTTAAAAGATGTCTCTTGGAACAGACTAGTGGATAATACGGCTTAATACCCTTGAGATCTAGTTGGCTCCAGAAAGAGATTTTCTTGCAAGAGAAAAAGACTACAAGAAAAGGAAAGAATCCGAAAAACTCCCCACGAGTTCCATGGATTAAAGGTCTCAGAAAACCTGCAATCGACTTTTCAATTCCTGTTATTGTGCTCCCCTATGAAGCCCCCCGTAAATATTTATTAGGAATTACTTTATTTGCAGTCGTTTTCTTATTAGCTGGAGGAATCTACAATATCACTGAGACCCCTCTGCCAATGGGACAAACTTCACAAGGTCTAGTGCCAATTTTCCCGAGTCTAAGTGAACAATTTCTGGTTGAATCTTTAATAGCTGGAGTCTTCATTGGATTAGGAACAGGAGGGCTTTACTTGATTTGGTATTCGACTCGTTTTGCTTATGACCCTCGAGTTTCTATCACCCTCCTGATTCTTGGGATTATTCTCACTCTCATTGCTGCTGGTGGGATTATTGTTATGTACGAATATAAAAAGTATTTAGCAAAAATAGCTACGTCCCGTTCATGAATCTCTTGTCAGAATTTTTCGAGATAAAAACAGAGTAATCTCACAACCCACTATTCATAAAAAAGCAATAAAGACCTTTTTGTATACTGCACTGGTGTTTAACCTTATAATAGGAGGAATTTGTAATAAGCTGTTGAACAAATGAAAAATATTTCAGGGTATCATTGGATGTTCGTAACCATAATCATCGGGGGAGTGCTTATTACACCAAGATGGACGGAGACACTAGTATTGGTAACTGTAAATAGGACTAATGATTCCCCCTCATTTTTCTCAGTTACAGTACCTCCAAGTAATGAAGGATTCATCAATCAGTTATTCGATGCAAGAGTAGTAAGCTTAGAAATCCTCAAAGATCAATAGTCATTTCTTTGTTGTGGAATGTTTTTATATTCAAACCAAGCCTAGATAGCTACCCAAAGACATTAATTATAATTCTGTCAAAGTCTCCACTGAAATCAGTCTTATTTATAACATTATAGTCAAATGAATTAATCTTTTCTATTTAACAGACCCCGAGGTGTTTATATGAGCGAAGAAAACGAGGAGAGCTTAACTGAAGTTAAGACATCGCTAGAAGTTGTTTTTAGTAATATTCGAACCTTAAAACAAGAAATTCATATTATTAATCAAAGTGTAAATGACTTTAAATCTACTATTCAAGGTGTTGAGGGGAGTTTTTCCAAATTAAATGAAGTAGAGAATACGCTCAGTGAATTAAAAATAGCATTTCAAGAATTTCATAATCTCCCTCAAATTATTCAAGAAATTAAACAAACGACATCAGAGTTACAGAAATCTCTTAATGATCAGATAATGAGACAGGAAGAATCAGTCAAGTCGTTGAATGAAAATATTGAAGGAATGAAGGATGTATTTCAAAAATTCAAAGAGTCTCATTCAGAACAGGAGTCTAAAATTACAGATATTCATTCAAAATTAGATAGTATGTCACCTTCAATAGACTCCCTAGAAAGTAAGCATGAGAAACATACTGAGTTGATCCATAAAATAAAAGATGATTTTTCTCAGTATAAAGGAATTTCAAATGAGAAATTCAATCAATTTATCGCAGAGAACGAATCGACTAGAAATGCGATTAGTGGGTTGGAGGCGACAAAATTTGATGAACTAAATGAGCAGATTTCTAGCTTAGAGACAGCACTTGAAGAAGTACAATCCAAAGTGACAAAAACGGCTAGTGGTTTAGAGGAAGCAAACACTAATATGGCGGATTGGGGCAATCAAATTGAACAAGCAACCACTAATGCATCAGGCGTTCTGACAAGGATAGAAAATCTTGAAGAAAAAGCAGGAATTTCTACAGGTGATTTAATTGGTACAGGTTTCGATAATTTAGGAATGCTAAAACAATTAGTGTCCAACTTACTTGGGGGGGATAAAGCAAATCAATACATCCCCCGAGAATTGGGTCAGGATCCTGTAAAGATAATTGAATCGTTAAAAAAGATCATTCGTGATCTTAGCTGTATTGATGATTCAAATACCTTAAATACATCAGAAATTATGTTAAATTATTCTGAAACAGCGGATGGTAGGGCTGATCGAAGAACTTTAATAGTTAATTTCAGTAATGACGTTCGAAGAGTCTTAGAGGTGGGACAATCAGTACTAATGGACATTGGCCAGAAAAGAATGCAAACTCGGAATATTATTGAAGAGGTTAGGAATTTATCCCGACAATGGACTAGTGAAGATGATCTAATAGGGGAAACGGGTGTCTTTATGGCTTTAGATTTACTGGAAACTCTAGAGAAGGAATTTTAATTAGTTAGGAAACACATCTATTCAATAAAATTGGACAAGGAGCTCTGAAGATTGGAAACTGGCCCAGCTCATATCTCTGGATTTCAACCAGATTATATCGATTTGACAGCAATGGAAGACGCTGTAATCAATCTGATGTTTATTGGAGATGGAATGTCTGGTAAAACACAAATATTAATTATTTTTGCAAAATTATTATTAGAATATCTTCAAAAAATCTACTCCTTATCTAACAAACTTACAGAAACTGACTCCCAAACGAGTACACCTCTGTTTCAAAAATGGGCAAAAAAACACAGTTTTAATTTTCGATATGGAAGAATCAAATGGGATATCAATACAGTTAGTCTTGATACAGAAACAGTGGGGCTAGAAAGTTTTGAATATGTGTTTCCGTATCTATGGAACAACAAAACGTATAGGATAAAATTCCTGGGAAATGACGTTGGAGGCCAGAATATATTTGACCATTTCAGAAAAGTATTAGGAAAGATGGTAGGTCCTGATGATAATTTGATTGTTGTTTTTGATAAATCAAGAGAACTATCATGCTACAACAGTATTGAACAGATCAAAGAAGTTCTTGGGACTACTCATGAAGGTGATGAATCAAGTCTTTCTCGGATAATCTATTGCGGAAATAAAGTGGATCTAGAAAAACATATCCAATCTCAAGAATGGGGTGAAATGATTTTGGAATCTATTACGAAGAAATTCACTGATGTGACCAATCATGGGATGGGAGAATATTCTTTTCCATCCTTGATCGGTAAAGATGAAAAAGAACGAGTTGTCAAATTCACAATAGAGAACAATCAAATAGCTTTTCCAGATTTGGAAGCTCTCTTGTATAACACAATGAGAGAATCTGATAGTGCTTATGGAACAAAATTAATGAGTGAGGTCAATACAAAGGCTTTATGTAGAGAGATTGCTGCTCAATTAGTTTATACCGAGAAGACTATGGAAATGCAGGAAGATCCTGTCCAAGTACAACAACTTTGGGAGAGATTTAAGGCAATCCTTTTTCAAAGTAGACCTCTTGCTATTCAATATTCGGGAGGAGCTCAACAAGACGAAGAGAAGACTAGTTATGAACATGTACGTGATAAATGGGGCGAATTCGGAATGAATTTCCCAATTCAGGAAGAAGCAATAAGGGACGCTCTTTATAGTATGGCCAACGCTGGGAAATTACTTGATGAAATGGGGGCCTTTTTTAATACCAATGCTCTATCAGGGAGTGGAATCATTAAGATGATAGATTCTATTATTCAAGAAACTCTAACAAGACTTGAAGACCCATCTTCACCAGATAGAAAGAGGTTAATGAAAGGTAAGATTATGAAATTTTAAACCTTATTCAACCAAGAATTAACTGGTACATTTGCTTTTAGTATCTACTTCTTTCTATTCATTCTTTTGAAAAAAGAGTTACGAGCAGGATAAAATACCACAAGTAGAATTGTAACGATTATGGTACATTCAAATGCAGGAAAAGGTAATGAACCAGTTGTAGCAGTAGAAACAGAGAGTGAAAACTGCGTATAACCAGTATAGTTGTTACCAACTCTAATTACTTGGTTTCCAGAACCAATATCTTCTTTTAGAATAAAACTAATATCACAAGTAGTGACTTGATTTCCTTCCACAATTGATCCAATTCCAAGAAATGTCCCATCATTCCCTAAAAGACTGATAGGTTCGACTGTCCCTAATCGAGGACTTAAATTCTGGAGAAAGAAGGTAATTTTGGTATTACCCCCTTGATTAGTTCCCCCTGAAATTGCTTCAACGTCAATTGTCAGTCGGGGAGTCATCTCAAGTAGATAGTCAAATGCAAGATAGAGATCCTGCCAAAGATCGTTGATAAATGGTTCTTCTGGATTGTTGTGCCATCGAATCCCTTTCCATTCTTCAATATAATGTGTGGAATTATCCACATAAATAGTAGCAAGGACATCAGGGTCAGTCGAGGCATTCTGGAAGAGTTCAAAAGTGATAGGAACGATTGAACCTCTTTCAAGAACCATCCATTTCTGCCAGAGACCACCCTGCCCAGTAGGAATATTTGATGAAATTGACTGGGATGTATAACTTAGAGGAAGGATTTGCTTAAGATCGTTCATTATCTCCTGATATAGAGCAGAGTAGGGATAACGATCATTTTCGTCTCTTGGAAAATATGTTGCATTGATACCAGAATGCAATGAATAGGCCATAGCGAACCTATGATCTAAAGCAAAATCTCGAAAAGCCTGTGTCTCTGGTTCAGAAAACGGAGTGGGGCCTGCATAGTTCAATGATTCTGGAGGTGCGCTAGACGCCCATTCCCACAAAGTATCATAATTTCTGTTTAAATCGACATATCCTACTTCATCTTCGTTGATTAGACCATCACCATCATTGTCTATTCCTTCCCAGGCGTAGTAAAAGCCATTAGGATCACTCTTTGGTGTTACAAAATACCAGCTGATAATTCCATCACCATCTGTATCTTCAGGGGGGTCTTCATCAATCAAACCATCATTATCATTATCAAAGGGACGAACATTCTTCCGTAGACACTGATAATCCAGATTCTGGTTTACAATGAGCTCCAAGGCATCTGGGTTCAGTGTTGGAATCACATAAATCTCTTGGCTATCAATCCAACTGGTAATGTTGTTATCGATCCCATAATTGTTCACTAGACGTAACATGAATCGGATGGCAAATTCTACTGTAATTTGCTCTCGGCCATGATGATGAGCAACTACCAACGTCTTTGCTTTTTGATTAGAATTCAATTCGTTTGTAATTCGCACAGCACTAATATTCCGCCCTTGAATGCTGTGACCAATAACTTCTAAATCAACCAACTCAGGGACTAGGTCAAGAAGTTGGTCAATTTCTTCTTGTGTTTCGTTAGGATCATGAAACTGATTATCATAAAGCAAGGAGACATTACCCCATGTTCGATCAATCGATGAGTAATCAATTCGAACGCAAACCAAACCTGGAGATGAAACAACGTCAATAACACTATTGAAAGGCAAGAAAAAGAAAATTAGAATTACTAGAATTATCAGTACAACTGATCGATTGATTCTGGTTCACCTCGAGGATTTTTCTGGCTGTTCTACAATTTATCAGTTTAATTGCTGAAAATTTAGCTGGCCTAAAAGCCTATATGTACGTGCAAGTTTGGAAGATTATTATCTTTTTTAATTAGAAATAAACAGAAACAAAGTGAGGATAATCCTATTGAAATCTAACGTAAGATTATACGGCCCAAGAATCCCTGAAGCACTTGATAGGTTGGTAGAGTTAGCTAGTCAAATAGAAGATATTCCTATCGCAAGAGGAGAAATAACTTTTGGAAAATATGATTTTTGTTTTCATTGGAAAAAAGATCCAAAACCTGAACCCCTTTGGTCTTTGTTAGAGAAGATTGATGACACTTTAACCAGTTTACCAACTAAATATTCTCTCACTACCGAAAGTCGTCATACTAGCCGAGTAACAGCAGAAATGGGTCAGCGCGAGGAGGCTCATCATACAATCTTTTCATTTATTCGCATTCACGGTCCAAGCATTTCCAAAGCTATTCGGGTTATTGAGCAGGTAATTCAAGAAATGGAATTAACAAGAACCATTCAAAAACTAAAGTCTTCGATTCTTATTGGTGAGTTTGACTATGCTTTCGAGTGGGATAAATGGCCTTCCTCTGATGAAATAGTGGCAGTTTTAAATGCTATAGATGAAAAGATTGAATCTACTGGAGCAATTTACTCGATTGCTACTAAGAAAGTCTATCGAACAGACAAACACATAGATGATCATACTAGTGATAATTTAATGGCGTTTCTCTAGGTACTATCGATAAAAACTGTCTTCTCAAGGAAATGGAAACAGAATTTGGAGAATGAACAATTCCAGGGGGAGTAGCAGTAGAGCATATAATGTAAGGCTGGTTATTAGGAAAGATACTTCAGATTCCTTAAAATGAAAGAACTTGCTATAAATTACATTGGAAACAGCAGGGGGAGCCATACTTTGAATAAGAAGAGGAATAGCCACGAAAGGTGTAGTAGGTAATAAGAACAACAGAAATATTGTAAAAAGTGGTACAATAAGAAATCGTGCGGATGCTACTTGAAATACATCTTCAGAAAAGAATTTTCTCGGATGAAGTTGACTTGGTGCCTGAAAAGCCACCCCTATAAGCAACAAAGAACCATAAAGCGAAATTGATTTTATGATCTCCAGTATAGGCTGGATATCTGGATAGTTGGTAAAACCAATAGCTTGTGGACCTAATAATGAATGAATAAGAAACCCAGCAAGCACGGCTAGAAAGGGGGGGAACTTAAAAAGGTCAATAATCAGTTTTTTATAATCTATATTGAAAATATCCTCAGAGTTTGAATCACTGTTATTCATTGGTTTGTGCCAAATTCCTATCAATACCCCAAAGGTATTTCGAAAGATCATTGCCATAAAAACAAAAATTGACGCATAAACCAGTCCAGATGGAATCTCAAGGGCTATAATAATAGGAAATGGAAATAAGAAAGCATTAGGAAAAGTTGTGCATAATACTAGAGGCCCTGTTTCATCGAGAGGTCGTTTCCTTAAGATTAATCGGCTTGAGAGATAACTTAAACCATGTACAAAAACTGCTACAATTACTACAAGAAAAAACACTTCTCCAGAAAAGGTTTCAATGTCAGCAAAGGAAGAAATGATTGAAATCGGAAAAAAAACCCAAATAATAATATTTGTGATCCATTTCCCATATTCAGGTTTGTAGAGTCGAGAGAACCGCCACGCTATACCTAATCCAATCATGAAATACACAATCGCCAAGCGTGAAAGCAGTTCCACGAATCCTTCAAGAAATGCCATGTTTAACCGTCACGAAAAGGTACTAAGTCTTGATCTGTTTTAAGTAATGATAACTAGGGGAAAATAAGGGTTGGTAAAGCCAACTTGACTATTCAATTAAAATGAATTTATCTTGCGGTGGAACGAGAAAATCACATCCTTTATTTGTGACTACGATATTCTCCTCTAGTGAAACAACACCATAAGTCTGTGTTTTAACATGTAACTCCAATGTAAAAACGTTACCCGCTTCCACGATTCCTTTTGGAGTATCACCATACCGCTCCCATAAAGGACCAAGGATTACTCCACCATCATGAGCCTTTGTACCCACTTGATGGCCTAACGCATGAGCATATTCCTCGTAACCTCTTGATTTCACATATTTTCTAGCGATCTCATCAACAGAATATCCTTTAACACCAGGTTCGATAAAATCAGCAGCTTTCAGAATAGCTTGCATGACTGTGTCAAAAGCATGAATTAATTCCTCTGGCACTTCATCGCCAAAAAACCACATTCTCTGAAGATCAGAACAATATCCATGCAATTTTATACCAAAATCATTGTGTAAAGTATGTCCTCTCTTTGTAGAATATTTTGCAGATGGGCCTACATGCCCAAGCTCCTTGTCTGGTCCTGCATCAACAGCAGGACAAGAAACTCGTTGCCATGCTTCTGTCACTCCCAACTCGTCCATTTTTTTATGAAATAGTCCCTGAATTTTGATTTCGGACATACCAGGGGTTAGTAACGAAGTAATTTTTCGATTTATATCCTCTGTTAACTCACAAGCTTTAGTGATCAATTCAATTTCTGTTTTTGTTTTCCTCCCACGAACTGCACGGATGATTGGTGCAGCTGGGACAAATTTATCTTTTTTGTCAGACAATATGTCTGCAATTTTCAAGAACATGCCATGAGACAGTCCATCAGATACAACATCGTCTTCAGAGAAATTTAATGCTATCTTAGCTGGATTAAAAGAATCAATGTGTTTTTTTAGGATATTAGTGATTCCTTCGGTATAAGGTTCAACTTGATCCCAAATTCCTTTCTTCTCCTCCGCTGGCGCATCAAAGTTTCCTACAATAGCAATCTTAGAGAACAAGTCATTTTTGTTAACAAAAATGAACGCTGAATCCCACACTACATCTCCACCGACAACCAAGTCCATGATTGGATCAGGGTTAGATTCAGTCTCTCTGACAAATATTATCCAGCAATCAATTTCATGTTCTTTCATTATCGGCGGTATTTGTTCATGTTTTTCTCGTATTATTTGTAGAAGAATATCTTCTGGGGTGTTTGCTTTACTCAATGAAATTCATCATCCTTTTAATAGATCTTATAATAGAAATGAAGAAAGAAAATCAAGAACTTACTAAAGAACTATTCTCTTGAATGGATTTCTAATAAATGACCAAAGCGCTGCTTTTTGGTTTGCATATAATTTAAACTAAACTCGGTAGGAGGTAATTCTATTGGAACCCTATCAGAAATTTCAATGTACTTTTCAAGTTGATTGATTTTTTCAGGATTATTTGTTATAAGGCGAATGGACTCTACACCGAGCTTTTCTAACATTTCCCCAGCCACTTCATAATCTCGTTGATCTGGTCCAAAGCCAAGTGCAACGTTTGCATCGTAAGTATCAAATCCATTATCCTGTAATGCATACGCACGGAGTTTATTCAATAGGCCTATCCCCCTTCCCTCTTGTTGCATGTACAGTATTACTCCAATCCCTTCTTCCTCGATCATTGTAAGAGAATGTCCCAATTGAGGACCACAATCACATCTTAAAGACCCTAGTGCATCACCAGTCAAGCAAGCTGAATGAACACGTGTTAGAACGTCTTTATTGTTGAGAATATCTCCTTTAATAATTGCGATATGTTCTTTGGAATCTTTATTATTTACAAAACCCACAATCTTGAAGTGTTTTCCAAATTTAGATGGAAAATCAGCAATAGCAACAATGGTGACACAAGTTTGTTTTTCACAACTTTCACACTCATGGAACTTGGGACAATCCTTGAAGGTAATTAGATCCTGATTAATTATTTCTTCTAAAGATAAGCGCTGCTGCATTTTAATAACCTAAAAGTAAGAAAAAATACTCATTGAAGGGAAATTTTTTAGCAATTAATAAAATTTGTAATTTAGGTAACAAACTGATTTTCTTCTATAACCAACAAAATCTACAAATTAATGGAAGTAGATTTGAGAAATTATTTTAGGGAATCTTTTGTAAACTTCTTAAGAACTGTTGTTAATAGCGAAATTTGTAAGTCTAGCGCGAATATTCGAGGTAAATAACTTGAATGATGAACAACTCATTGAGAAATTCACCCTTCTCAATGCAGTAAAATATAAAGGCAAAGCTAACCTTAAATCAACTTTAGGTTCTGTTATCAAGGCGAATCCTGATTTTAAGTCAAGGATCCCCGAAATTCGAGATTCTATTGAAATAACAATTGAAAGAATTAATGCTATGACCTATGACCAACAGCGAGCTAGACTCTTAGAACTCGACCCTGAAAGCTTGAAAGAAGAAAAGAAAAGGCGAAAGGAAATCAAAATTGATCTTCCGAACCTCAATCGTTTTGAAGAAGTCGTATTGCGACTTGCACCATTTCCTTCAGGTCCTCTACACATTGGTAATTCTCGAATGGTTATTCTCAATGATTATTGTGCAAAGAAGTATAATGGAAAACTTTACCTTGTTTTTGACGACACAATTGGGTCGGAAACAAAGATTATTGATCCAACTGCTTATGATTCGATTCCCGAGGGACTAGATTTTCTTGGTGTTAAGACTCATAAAACTTACTTTAAGTCTGACCGTATTGAGACTTTTTACAAATATTCTTTAGATATACTTACCAATGGAAAAGCATACGTGTGTACCTGCAAAGCCAAGACATGGAGGGAGCAATACAAAATTACTGAAACGGAATGTCCGTGTAGAACTCTCCCAATAGAGACTAATCTCGAACGCTGGGAGAAAATGCTTGATGGGACATATCCTGAAAAGGGGGCAGTTGTTCGCCTGAAGTCAGGTATGGATACTCCAGACCCAGCTATTAGAGATCCTATTATGTTACGAATTAGTGAACGGGAACATCCACGTGTGGGATCAAAGTATCGAGTTTGGCCACTACTTGAATTCTCATGGGGGATAGATGATCATGATTTTGGAATTTCGCATATCATTAGAGGAAAAGATCTGCGAAAGGAAGGGATAGTAGAAGAGCTACTTTGGGATATTTATGGGTGGGAAAAACCAACTATCATTTTATATGGGAGAATGAAGATTAAGGGTCTTAAATTAAGTAAGAGTAAAATGGCACAGTTAATCAAGGATAACATCTATCAAGATTGGACTGATCCTCGTACCTGGTCATTACAAGCGCTACGGAGGCGCGGTATTCAATCAGACGCCATTCGGAAATCTCTCTTAGCTTTTGGAATCAGTTCAGTTGATGTTATTTTTTCACCAGAGAATATTTACTCTGCCAATCGTCCGCTCATTGATCATTCTTCTAATAGGTACTTTGCAGTTACAGATTCTGTGAAAACAGAAATAACAAGTGTTCCTAAAGACATTTTAATAGCTCAACCTTTAAACCATCCCGAATTCCCAGAACGAGGAAGAAGAACTATTCAGTTACAAAAAGAAAATGATACAATTCATTTACAACTCCCAAGAAAAGATCTTGAGAATATAAAAATAGAGTCAATCTTTCGATTGAAAGATTTAATGAATGTAACTCTGGAATTATTAACACAAAACAGTGGGAAAGCCAGTTTTCATAGTACAGAGGTAGATGTTGCTAGGAAAGCAAACGCTAGAATGGTCCAATGGGTTCCCCCTCACTTAGCTACCCCAATTAGGATCCTCATGCCAGATGGTATGTGGATTGAAGGATTAGCGGAACAAGAATTACTAAAAACTGAACCAGGGCAAATCATCCAATTTGAAAGATTTGCTTTTTGTCGGGTTGAGGAAGTTGGTTCCATAGTTACACTTGTGTGGGTGCATCAATAGAAGGTTAGAAAATAAGAAATCTTTGGACACATGAATAAATTCACAATTATCGCGAGAATATTGAAATGTTAAATCAAAAGGATTTAATGAATAAGATTCATAATGAAGACTTTCTCGATTTTTCAAAAAATATCCCAGAAGAAAGTATTGATCTGATAATCACTTCTCCACCCTACAATATTGGTAAAGAGTATGAAAAGAAACAGTCCTTAGAAGAATACCTGGATTGGACTAATAAGGTTTTAACTGAATGTAAGCGGATTCTCAAAGACACTGGTTCTATTTTCTATCAAGTTGGAACATTTGTAGGTAAGAACGGAGCACATTATCCCTGGGATAGCATATTGTTCCCCCTTTTCATCAATCTAAATTTTATTCCGAGAAACCGAATTGTATGGATCAGACAACATGGAACACATGCAAAGCATAAATTCTCCAATCGCCATGAAACAATTCTCTGGTTTACTAAGTCAGATGATTACAAGTTCGATCTAGATAACATCCGTGTCCCTCAAATATATCCGAAGAAGAAAAATTATCGAAAAGGAACGGATTATGGGAAATACACAAGTGATCCCCGCGGTAAAAATCCTGGAGATGTATGGGCTTTTCGAAATGTCAAACATAATCACGAAGAACAAACAGAACATCCCTGTCAATTTCCTGAGGATTTTATTGCTCGAATCATGTTATCTTCAACTAATGTCAATGATATTGTTTTAGATCCTTTCATTGGATCAGGGACTACTGCAATAGTTGCTAGAGATCACAGTCGAATATTTATTGGGTGTGAAATAGTAAAAAAATATGTAGACATTGCTAATCATCGATTAAAAGGAGAACCAGATGAGAATAATAACTTCCCAAACCTTAAAACTCTTAGACAATATATAGACAGGACTGGAGAAGATATTTCACAGTATACTTTTTCTCGACAGGTTGGTAAAAGACCAACCCCGTCGAAAAGGGCTAAAATTTTCCCAGAAAGTTATCATTTAGACAAAACAATAAATCGAATTATATATGAGGCTGAAAATCCCTATTACAAAGAGGAATTCAAATAAAACACTTTCCTTTTTAATCATATAAATAAAAGAGAATAAAATATGCATAAATTGGATCAAAATCCAGAAAAAACGATCTAACAAGATATAAAATCAGCGAGCACATATAACAGTAAAATCTTTAGAATAACACCTCTTCTAAAAGGTAATAAAAAAATGGCTACCAGTAGGCCAAAAACAGTTTCCGTCAATGAGGATATTTCCATAATATTGTTTTTGAGTATGACACTTTTTGCATTTGCGGAAATGTCTGGACTTTTCTATAGTTCTATCAGTGTGTTAGAATATCCATTTTCGACGGTCATACCGATAATCATGGTCTTCTTTGGTATCCTAGGGTTTTTGGGAATTCTAACTGATTCGAGAATCAATATTGCTGCTGCATTAGTAGCAGCGCTCGTTGAATTTTTCATCCAATGTATAGTATTAGTGACCAATCCCCTATCTTCTTTTCTGTTCCCGACTGTAACTTTACTGCTAGTTTTAATTTTGGTTGTATTTTCTGGTGTATTTACTCTCATCCGACAACAAAAGCAGGTTAGAGAAGGCTTCATTCTTGACCCGTCTCAAAGGAAAGAGACTGAACTTGCTATTGAGATCAAAAATTTAAACAAAGTATATGACCTAGGTGAAGATGTAAAGGTATACGCTTTACGAGGAGTTAATTTAGAAATAAGAAAAGGTGATTTTATCGCGATTATGGGACCTTCAGGATCTGGTAAAAGTACACTTTTGAACTGTCTAGGAGCATTAGATCAGCCAACAGAAGGAAAAATATTAGTGGATGGAGTTGATATTGCAGAATTGGACGATGAAGGTCTAGCTTGGTTACGAAGTCAAAAGGTTGGTTTTATTTTCCAGTCTTACAACCTTATCGCACGCTCTCGTGTTGGTCAAAATGTTGAAGTGCCAGCGTTAGTTACTTTGTTGACACCGAAACAACGAGAAAAGAAAGTTCAAAGATTATTGGATAGCGTGGGTTTAGGAGATAAAATTGATCGTTATCCTAAAACATTGAGTGGAGGAGAGCAACAACGTGTGGCAATTGCTCGAGCATTAATGAATGATCCTACCATCCTTTTAGCTGATGAACCTACAGGCAATCTTGATAGTAGATCAGGAGCCATTGTCATGGAAATACTCCAAGAGCTCAATCAAGAACTAGGTGTTACCCTTATTGTAGTAACACATGACCCTGAAGTAGCAAATCTAACCAATCGCATTTATTATCTAAAAGACGGTAAAAATGCGGGAATCAAAGAAAATATAAAATTTTAATCAGAGGAATTCTAATGAAAAAGAATAATTTCATTATATCAATTGTTTGCCTGCTTTTAATAATCAATCCAATGATTTCCAAGAATAGCATTAAAATCCAAGCGCAACTTGTTGGTGATTTTCGCTTGGATCTAGTTAATTGGACAGGAGCAAGAGTTCCTGGAGCAACAGGTTTAGAGCTTCAATTACAAATAATGAATTTGCATAATATTACAATTACTTCCATCTTTGGAGAATTAATCCTTCCGAAGAATAATATCTCCTCTCCATTTCCTTTTATGGATGCAACGGATGGAGATGCCAATCTATCTGCTGTGGGAGAAGCCCTTAGTACATATATCAACGTCAGTCAATATACTGTACAGGCAGGGGAACCCTTCGAACTTCTTTTTTCCTTAGATATTAACGAGAATGCAACAAAAGGTTTTTATCCAGCGATCCTGACTCTAAACTATTTTACTAGGGTAGGCGGCAACCTCGTCCCAGGAATTCCTATATCCTTCTCAATAGGATTGGAAATTCCAAATACCCCACCAGAAATAGATTGGGTCAGACCAACTGGAGGAGCAATAGATGTGGAATCTGGGGAAGAAATAAACTTTACTGTTATTTGTAGAGATGAAGATAATGATACGATAACCTATTCGTGGGAAGTGGATGACGTTCCAGTCAACATCACTGATTCAACTTTCTTCTTTAAGTCACAAGAGAATGTTGGAGTCCAAGAAGTTTCAGTTATTATTTCAGATGATAATTCCTCAATCGTTAGAACGTGGTCTGTGGAAACTGTAATACCAAGTGAAACGTTTCTAGAAATAGATAGCCAGTATATACAAGCAGGAACAACTTCTAATCTTCTTGCCAACCTTACCAATAATTTATGGAAGGGACAGGTTGAGGTTGAAGTGCAGATTCCATCACCTTTGATTGTTGAAGGTAATTCAAGCTGGAGCTTTTTCAATGTTACAGAAAATGAACAATTATCCATTCCTGTCGAGATTTTTACTCCTGTTACCGCAATGGGTAGTACAGGAGCAGTGTCATTTGCAATTCAATTTGTTGATGAACATGGGACCACCTATTTTGAAACAGTTTCGATCGGTTTGATTGTCCATGGATGGATCCTTATCTCTGTTTTTTCTTCAGATATCTCTTTAAATGCCGCTTATGAAGGGGAAAATGTGGTTGTATCCGCAACTCTTCTCAATACTGGCAACACAAACGCATTATACGCCAATGCTTCCCTGCAATCCGATGTTGACATTTTTACTGAAACAGAAAGTCTTAGGTCTTATCTTGGTGAGCTAGAACCCGATAGTCCATTGCCATTTTCACTAAGTGGCACAATTAATTCTTCAGCACTGATTGGTGAGCATCAGATTCGCTGTGTTGTATATTTTCAAGATGATTTATACTCTGTTCACAAAATTACAATTAATTTTACAATTTCTATTCTAAGTCAATCTCAGACAACAGGTAGTGTGTCTTCTAGTATTGACTTATTTTCATTAGCTCTGGGTTCAGGTATAACACTATTCCTAGGTGGAGGTACCCTTTTGGCAATTGTTATTGTATTCTTACGTAGAAAATCTGTAAAGTGATGTACAAGATGACATCGTTCTTCTATATGTCTTGGCAAGCGCTGACTGATCGAAAATTACGGTCAGCTCTGACTATAATAATGGTATTGATAGGAAGCGCTCTCATTATAGCAGTGAACGGAATGTCAAAGGGAACGGTTGTTTATATCAATCAACAACTCGACATTCTCAATCCAAATGTACTTGTTCTAACCCCACGGTCTTCTGATTTGGAATTAACTGATTATGAAGTGGAAGATATTTCACGCATTGGAGGAATTTCTCAAGTAATTCCTTTTATTCAGAATGGGATCCTGGTTTACTCAGGTCAAGAGGAATTGACTAGTATTGTCGTAGGAATTGATAATTCTAAACTACCCCTGATATTTCCAACTTTTGGACTGTTTACGGGTGATACGGTCCCCGAAACCGATAGTTTCGGGATCATCCTTGGGAATGAACTAGTTCGTCCTGAAAAAACAGATCCGTTTGCAAAAGTAGGTGATGTTGTTAAGCTTCAATACCAAAGATCAGAAGGACGTAACATAATGATTGAGAAAAAGTCATTCTATGTTCGTGGGGTTATGGAGTATATTGGTTCATCAGGTATTATAATTCCTGTGGATGATATGTGCTTTATTTCTTTAAAGGAGGCAAATAATTTCTTTGATCGTTCTGGAGTTTATGATGGTTTATATGTAATCACAGAAGACGATAGTATGAATTTTCAAGTTCGAGACCAGATAAACGAAAAGTACGATGTATCAATCCTTAATCCAAAAACATTAACAGATATTGTCAGTGAGATAAGTAATGCTGTAGCTGACTTCGTAAATAACATTGCTGTTGTTTCATTAGGCGTAGCGGCTGTCGGTATAATTACAACTTTATATACTTCCATGTTAGAGCGAACTAAGGAAATAGGAACTTTGAAAGCTTTAGGATACACTAAGCGTCAAATCCTAGTCTTGTTCTTGAACGAAGCTTTTATCATCGGTATTATAGGTGGTACAATAGGTCTGTTTGTTGGAGTGGGATTGGGTTTTGTTATGAATGAATTAGTATCGTCTGGGGGTGGAGGAGGAGATTCAGGAGGAAATGGTTGGAGAATGGTTCCTATTTTTGAACCACATATCTTTGCTTTCACCTGGGTTCTTTCAGTTGTACTCTCAATGGCAGCAGGATTTTATCCAGCATGGCGAGCTGCGGAATTGGATCCAGTTGTCGCATTAAGAAAAGAATAATCGGTTTGATCTGTGAATTGTCTTCTCTGCGCTGGACTCGCTATCAAAGGAACAGTACAGGGAACAGGAAAAAGAGTACTGCTAAATAAATAGTGGTGGCTACCAATCTGGCTATTGTAGCTAAACCTTGTGTCTTAATGAATTCCCCCCAACCAATCTTCTCCCCAGTTTTACGGTATAAGAAAGCTAACCCGATTACAGCGGAAGGGGCTCCTATCGGAGTGATTCCGCCGCCAAAGTTCGCGCCAAAAATTGCAGCCCATGCAACAAGTCCTGCTGGATATCCCTGTGTACCTGCAACCGTAAACAGTATTGGTCCAAATGCTGCAGCGACTACAATATTATCAATAATACCAGAAACGATAGCTGTTACCCAGAGAAGAATCGTTGCCGCTAGAAAAACGTTTTCAGGCAAAATCAAAGATAACTGTTCGGCTATAAAATCTAAAACTAGAACTGCATCTAGAGTATTAACTAACACAAATAAACCCAGAAAAAAAGCAATTAAAATCCAATCCAATTTTTCAAAGACAAGTTCTAATTTCTTTTTCGATGTTATTATCATTACAAATCCTCCCATTACTGCAATCATTGATAAAGATAGACCAATTTGCTGAGAAAACATAAAGGCAAGAATGGTTACTGAAAGAATAATAATAGACCGATAAAAGCTGTTTCGATCTTTAACTGCGCTCCATTCGTCGAAATCTGAAACTTTTATTGCCATTAATTCCGGATCCTTCGCTTTTTGAATTTTAAATAACGGAATAAAAATAATAAAGGACACAATCATGGTAATAATGCCAAGTGGGGCTCCGATTATAAGAAACTCAAAGAAGGTAATATCAAAAGTTTGTGAAATGATAATGTTAGGAACACTACTAATAAGCGTCATAACTCCTCCAGCTGTGGTCATCGAGAGTTCTGTAATGATATAAGGCTTTGGATCAAGCTCTAATCGTTCACAGGCGATGATTGTCAGAGTACCAACAATCATCATAGCACTAATATTGTTTACCAAGGCCGATAAAACCAATGTCAACGCCCCAAAGTAAATAAGCAGGTTTCTAGGATCTCCTTTACTTGCTTTTAAAATCTTGATCGCTAAGAAATGGAAAACACCAGAATCTTGTGCTATATCAACAATTATTAGAGTCCCGATAATCAAAGCAATTATCTCGAAATCAGCAAAATGGAGTAAATTGTGTTCTGTAATTTCCGAATTGGATATTAAAATAATTGCCACAGCCGCAGCGAGAGCCCCGACAATCGCAGCTAACGTTTTATCAATTTTCGGATGAATGATGCCAATGTATGTCAATATAAAAATTATTAGAATCACAATAACATAAAGGGGATTCGGTGCAACTGACAAAGCGGCTCACTCAATCCCAAACAACTAAACAATTGTACCCTTCAGATAGGACTTGTCTTGTTACAACGTCTGCAAAAGGATCTAAATTTTCTGATATTTCTGCAACACTGCGTACAAAGACAACACCTGGATTATCTTCACTCAAATATTCTCTAACTATTTCAGCAACGTGACCGGATTTCACTTCCAAAACGGGTG
>JAEOTU010000317.1 GCA_016839665.1 Candidatus Hodarchaeota archaeon | reverse complement strand
TTAGTTGATTGAATTCTTCCAAGGTTATAGGGTGCCAGGATATAATCCATGTTTGCACCTGAAAAAGACTAGGTACAGAGAAGCATTTTCTCTTCAAAATTAATTTTAAATCCAAGACCCGAATTTTTCCTTCATTGTATTCTGAATGAAAAGGTTGAGAATATTCCTTAATTTTTCGTTGAAAGAAACCAGCATCCTCTCTTTTTAAAATATCAAAAAAATTCTTCTTTACTTTTGGATCAATTCGAAGCGAACACTGATGGCTCTGAATATTTGTTTTGAGATCATATTCATTGACTAATAAATTATCTATTGCTACCCCTGTAAATTCCTCCCTCGGATAGTCTCGACAGCTATCGATTCTGAATCCTTCTCCGATCGCAATTTGAAGGACTAAAAAAAGCCATTTCTTCCAGTGTATTCTGAATTGTGAAATATATAGCAGAAATTGAGAGGCAAGAAGTAAAAGGAATTGTGAAACGTCCATTTTTGTTTCTGAATCCTTAGAATCGCCTAAAGAATCGCGCGAAAAGCATATTTCTATTATATTAGTAGGGAGAACGACAAATACACTAGAAAATTCGCTCATGACGGCATTCCAACACTCAATTACTATCAAGCTTTCAATGAGAATCTTGTGTACATTGTTTTTTTCATTAATTAAAAAGCTTCATGATTTTATGGTTCCTTTCCAAGAATGATAATCAGAGAAAAGTGGTTTTCGACTGAATATCAAAAATAATTGAACCATCTTATCGATATTACTTTGGTTCGTTTGTGTATGTTTCACAGAATATTGTCAAGTACATAAAAGATGGAAGTGGAGGCGTTTTCCAAAATTCACGAACATGTTTAAGAGCTGGAATAAGGGTGTAATTCACAGTTTGTCGCCACGGGTTCTTCTTAAAATTCAGGAAATGTTTAAGAGTAGGAATGAGAGCGTCTTTTGCTGTTCTACGCCACGGCAGTTCCTTTTTATCGAAATGTTTTGTAGTAAGGATATTTTTCTTTAATTGAGAACCCAAACGAAGATGAGTTTCAGGATGAAAATATTGACATATTGTATTTTGCAAAGTTTTCGCTTCTAATGGATGTAAACCTTCGACTTTTCCTGATGATAATGCAATGTCGAATGTTAAAATTAACAACCCTCCTGGTTTTAGTAATCGTTTGAATTCTTTTACAATTACTTCGTAGTTTTCTGTATGTTCAAGCACTGATATGCAGTAGATGATGTCAAAGGAATTATCATCAAACGGTTGATTACGTAAGTCAGTTTCTGTGTAATGAACTTCTTTGCTAATCTGATGATTAATTCTAGCAAATTCAGTTTCAAGTCCTGGTTGAATATCACAACACATTAATTGCGTATTCTTTTGTGTCTCACTAACAAAAAATGGAAAGAACCGTATTGCTGAACCTGCATCCATAATTCTCAAGCCATTGGTATTTGTACTTATATATCTAGAGATTTGACTAAATGCATACGAGTATTCCCACTTTCTGCTCCAATGACGAAAAGCATCCCCTATCTGATACCTATTTGCGAACTCATTCGAGAAGGACTTCATCTTAAGATAAAGTTTTGTCTCCGATAAATGCTCATAAGCCTTAATAGTTGGAATTCCTGATTTTAACAACTCAAAGTCATTCAGGAATTCTACTGAAACTTGATCCTCCATTGACTTCTACACGTTCTCAGCTGTATTTATTCCTAGCTCTTCTGATTATCATTTGTAAAGAGCTGACTTAATTTATCGACAATTTGTGTGAGATGAACCTTTTGTTCAGTACCATCTCCCATATTTCTAAGAGTACATAAATTTTCAGTGATATCTCGTTTTCCGAGAATAACAACGTAAGGGATTTGGTGTCGATTAGCGTATTCCAAATTCTTTGATAGACTTCTCTCCAATAGATCGATTTCAGTGTAAATATTCTTATTTCTTAGCTGTGTGGCTAATTCTACTGATTTATTTAGGGTTCTTATTGGGATAAGAAAGACTTGACTTGTTGAGGTTTTAAGTTTCCAATGAACTGCTACTGCATCATAAATCGTATCTAGTCCAAATGAAATCCCAACTGCAGGATAGACTTCTTTTGAACCAAGAAATTTTC
This sequence comes from Candidatus Hodarchaeota archaeon, assembly GCA_016839665.1. The sequence continues at coordinate 2,560 of JAEOTU010000317.1, read as the reverse complement.
CTATTATTTCGTCATACCGTCCACCACCGCACAGAGAAGAGTCTATTACCCCAGGTTCCTTTAAAAATGCTTCAAAAACAGTTCCAGTATAAATTTCCAGACCTCTTGCAAGACTATACAAAAGGATAACATCATCAGCTATTCCGAATAATTGTAAATAATGATAAAGTTGACGTAATTCTTCTATCCCTTCTTTACCAATATCATTTTCAATACGAGGTTCCAAATGATCTAAGATTTCTAAATATGACCCCTCATAGGAAAAGAAACTAAAAATACTTTCAGTAAGATCTGGTGATACTCCCTTAGTTTCGAGTTCATCCCGAACTCCAGTCATACCAATTTTTTTCAATTTATCGATAGAGAGGATTGTTGTTTTTAGAAGGCCTTTTGGTACTCCTGCAGCAATTAAAATACCTGATAATAATTTCCTATTGTTGGCTTCTAAATAAACTTCAAGCCCTAATTTTGAGAAAATGTGATGGGCTACTGCTAGGCATTCTGCGTCTGCTAACATCGAGGTGACACCAATAATATCAGCATCACATTGGATAAATTCACGATAACGCCCTTTTTTTATCGGACCATCACGAAAACAAGGCCCGATTTCGTACCGTTTGAATGGTCTACCCAAATTAGGATTCATTCCTACTAGTCTTGCCAATGGAACCGAAAGATCATACCGTAATCCAAGGGTTCGTTCACCTTGGTCTGTTAGTTGATAGGTTTCTTTCAAGATTTCCGATCCACCTGCGTATTTTGAGGCAAGTACATCCCACATCTCAAGGATGGGTGTTGTAAGAGGCTGATAACCATACAATTGGAATACGTGTTTTATTTTATTGATGATTTTCTCCCTAACGACTTGTTCATCTGGTAAATGATCATTCGTTCCTTTAAGAAGGGATAGCTCCACCATATTAATCACTTTGTCTTTGATATAACTTAAAATACTCATCTGCCGCGTTTTGCCATGAGAAGTCCAGTTTCATTCCACGTATCATCAGTTGAAGCCACTTACTTTTTGATTGAAAAACCTTGAGAGCTCTCTCGATCGCATCTTGGAATGATTTTTCATCATAGGTTTCAAATAAAAACCCAGTTCCTATTGTCGAGTTCGTTGTATAGTCGATAATACTATCAGTTAAACCTCCCGTTTTAAAAGCAATGGGTACTGTTCCATATTTCATACTATATTTATCATTCAACCCAGAAGGCTCGTAACGAGAAGGCATGAGAAAAATATCGGCTCCTGCTTCTATTTGATGTGCTATTGGATCGTTATATGTCAATGCAACTCCAGCTTTTCCAGGGAATTCCTTACCTAAAATGTTGAATTTTTGTTCCAGTTTTGGATCGCCTAATCCTAATAAAACAAATTGAATCCGTTCCTGTTGCAATAATGGGGGAATAACTTTGAGAACTAATTCCATACCTTTCTGCCAAGCTAATCGTGAAACTACGCTGAGAATGGGAATTGTTGAACTTTCAGAGAGTAGAAAATGCTGTTGAATATTAGTTTTACATATTGATTTCCCATGTAGATCGTCAATGGAATAGTTTGCCGGAATAAGACGATCTGTTTTAGGATTCCAAATAGAATAATCAACGCCGTTTAGAATCCCAAAGAGTTTTGACTGATTTGCTTTAAGAATATCTTCCAATCCGACTCCAAACTTCTGGGTTTGGATTTCTTGAGCATAAGTTGGACTTACAGTGGTAATTATATCTGAATAAATGATGCCTGCTTTCATTAAACTGAACTTACCCCAATATTCTAAAGAATGATAATATGAAGGATCAACTCCTAATAAACGAAATTGGGACTTCGGAAATTTTCCTTGGTAAGCCAAATTATGTATGGTAAAAACACGAAGAGGTTTACTTTTCCCAAACGAGCTCGAGATCTCTGTATAAAGACCAATCAATGCTGTTTGCCAGTCATGCATATGAAATACATTATATTCGTCTGAATTGGAGACATGAATCGCTGCTTCGAGTGCCCCACGACAGAAAAATACAAATCTTATTAGATTGTCTTTATAGTCTTTTCCTTCCTTTACGTACAGCTGTGCTCGTGAGCGAAATAATTGATAATTATTGATAAAATATATTGTCAAATTATCTATAGCAGTCTTTAATTCTAAGATCGAACCAAAAAAATTCTTTGAACCAATTTTAATCTTGAATTCATAAGGTAACTTTCTAACAGGGAATTCTTTGCGTTCAATTTCTCGATAATAGGGAATGAAAACATCCATCTGGTTAATGGTTTTTGATAAAGCTCTAGGGAGGGAACCTATCACATCCGCTAGTCCCCCCGTCTTTATGTAAGGCTCCATTTCGCTTGCAAACATTGCTACCTTCACTTTTTTAGCCTCAACATTCTTAAACTAATGCCACTAGGATTACCTAAAGGTTGACCAGGATGGTCATTGTACTGGAATTATTGATTGTACTTCTTGTATCGATTTTTGGCATAATTCATTCATTATTTGCCCGAGATTTCGTTAAAGAGAAGTTATCTTTTATCCGATCTTATCATCGTTTTTACTTAATC
>JAEOTU010000393.1 GCA_016839665.1 Candidatus Hodarchaeota archaeon | reverse complement strand
TTCTCAGCGAAAATTCTTGTGCGATCTTTAAAATCGGGACCCATAACTGCCATAGTTACTATTTTTTTAACACCTAAATCCTCTAATGTAGCGAATTTTTCTTTAAGATCTTCAGGAAATCCAATGAACGAATTCATCATTTGTCGTTGATTAGAGACTTTTTCCAGCTCTTCTTGAGTATTTACTAATATAACAGGGTATGCTAAAGAAATTTCGAACTCAGAAAAATCACGATTGTATTTCTTTAGTTTTTCTTTAATAAGTGAAATTCTTTCTGGGAGATCTTTCTCTTCAAGAGTAGGCTGGAGGTTTATTCCATCTGCTTCTCTACAGGCTATATCAGTTATTCTTAATCCAGTACCACCCAAAACAAGCTGGGGATAAGGCTTTTGGATTGGTTTAGGATTATTCAATGCTCTCGTTAACTTGTAAAATCTGCCTTCAAAGCTAGCTTTTTTTTCTGTAAACATCTTCTTATAGATTGTAAGTGCCTCTTCAAGCTGAGAGACTCTTACACCAGCTTTCGGAAAAGGATAATTATATTGGCGGTATTCTGCCTTATTCCATCCCGCTCCGATCCACATCAATATTCTGCCGTTAGAAATATGATCCAATGTTGATATTATTTTAGCTAACAAAGCAGGATTTCTGAAAGAATTACATAAGACTGCAAAACCTAATTTTAATTTTTTAGTCTCTATGGCAAATGCGCTCAATAAAGTTGTTGCTTCAAACCATGGATCTTCTTTTTTCATCTGACCGATGAGGTGATCAGGTACATGAATTGAATCGTATCCTACCTCTTCTGTTATCAAAGCAAGTTCTCTTTGTTTTTCATAACTACCCGTGGGCAAAAAAAAGCGACCAAATTTCATAATAGTGAAAATTAGTAAGATCTTTTAAATTTTGATATTTTAAAAGTAATTTTATGGCAAAAGTTTTAATTATGTTTGATTAGTTATTAGATATTTACTCTATAATTCGAGAAATTCTGGATAATGGATGTCCCTTTGCTTTCATTTCCAATTCATTAAACCATCCAAATGGAAGCCTAAGAACGGAGTAACTTTTTGAAATAAAGATTGATTCAATTTTCTTGAAAGCATCAAATGCATATTCTAATGAACTTAATTGTCCAAATAGATGAGCAAATGGTAAAATCACTAAATTTGATATTTTGAGTTGAGTAGTTATTTTTTCTATTTCAGAAACTCCTTTTTGAATTAGATTTGCATTTTCTTCATCTTGTTTTTCCATACTAATAAAAAGGACTAATGCATCTTCAATTCGACCCTGTCTATTTTCTTCCGTTATTTCTTCAATAATCTTTGACCTGCCCTTTTTAGTTACTTTATACCAAAAATGGTCGACATGAAATGATAGAAATCTCATATTTCCTCAAGATTTATTTGTATTAAAAATTTATAGTTTGATTGAACATTTTGTAATGTTTAACTTATGATTTGTTGAAATTAGATAAAAGTCAATGACTAGGGACTCTCTGTTTGTCTTGAGAGTCAACCCATTTAAGGACTTCATCTTGATATACAGGGAATCCTTTGCTAAGCTCCCTTAAACCTTCAAATAACAAATTATAGTTTATTTTACCATATTGGTGAACAACAATATTTCTCATTTTTACTAACGATATTGCAAGTTCTCCTGTTTGTTCTGAAATAATTCCAATATTACTAAGTTTTTTCATGCATTCTGCATAGGTTTGGGGTGGAGGTTCCTTCACATTAGCTATTATGTGTGTGCATATATCAAGAATTATTTGAATTAAGATTTCAAAAATTCTTTCAGCTGTCAATTGCAAATCTAAATTACTTTCCAAATCATCTGAAGTTTTTGAGATTATATCACTTAATTTAGTCCAATATTTCTTACTGGAAAGGAATTTTTCGCGAATCCAAGTGGCCTCAATCATGATTTTTCACCAGGGTTTTCAACGTATTGCGACTGGTCAAGCAATCGTTCGTACCAGATCATGTGATCATAGTAAAGGGGGAGAAGTTTTTCTATATAATAAGAACTAACATCGGAATTTTTTTCATATATTAAAATTCCGTTCGTAATTGCATTAAATTGTACATGAAGAGGCAGTGTTTCTAACACTATGATTTCAAATTCTTCAAATTTTGTTAACTCTGTAGCTTTAATATGGAATTGAGTTAGAAGATCTAATTGGATTTTAGATGCTAACTGAAGAAAGTTTGGAATGGAAATAAAAATATCTATATCACTCCACCAGTTTTGCTTATTTTTAGCCCATGACCCTCCAAGATAGGCAAAATCGACGTTGTTTTCTTCAAAGAGGCTCTTTAATAGGCGAAGGAGGAGATCCGCCATTTCCTGCCCAGATATGGGTCGCTTAGTTTGATTATTTAAGATAATTTTTACCTCTAAATAATGAACTTTAATTATAAAATACAGATTTTCACTTATAATTTTTATTTAGAATTTCCTAATATGGCTACTAAGAAATAAATTAAAAAATAATTATGTTAGGATTGCTCAAAACAATTTAATTAGAAGGATGTTTTTATTTCTTTTTTAAAGCAATCTCACTTATTTGGGAAACAACATCAGCAAATTTCTTTCCTTCTGCTGCCGACATCCATTCAATAATAAATCGCTCATCAGCAATTTTATTTTTTTTCATCCAACTTCTAATTTTTTTTTCTCTCTTAAGAGCAAAATCGTTGCCAGAAATATAGTGACAATCTTGTGGGTGACAACCGGTTAACATTACTGCTCCGGCGTCTTTTGCAAAGCATCGTTTTATATAATCTATATCAACACGTCCAGAGCACATTGTACGAATAATTCGCGTATTGGTAGGATATTGAACTCTGCTGGTTCCTGCTAAATCTGCCCCTGCATAAGAACACCAATTGCACGCAAAAATGATAACTTTTTCCGAGGCATTTTCACGCAGAGCTATTTCAATTTGACGGAAAATCATGGCATCTGTGAAGTTAGTCATAGTTATAGCATCTACGGGGCAATCTGCAGCACATGTCCCACATCCTTTGCACAAAATTGGATTAATGCGAGCAGGGGTTTTATTTTTTGTATCAATACTAATTGCACCATAAGGACATCGAGACTCACAGGTTCCACAACTCGTACATACATCGATATCAACAAATGCATAAAGTGGTTCTACGTGGAACTCATCTTTTGAAATTAATTTCATAATCCGCCCTGCTGACGCGCTGGCTTGTGTGACAGTTTCACGAATATCCTTTGGAGATTCTGCGCCTCCAGCAATAAATACCCCATCAGTAGGAGTGTCTATTGGTCTTAACTTAGGATGGGCTTCAATATAAAATCCCCTAGAATCCTTAGCGAGAGGGAAAGGAATAGATTCTGAAGATCCTTCTGCACCAATAGACAGAACAACCATGTCAAATTCTTGAGATAATATTGTTTCTATACTTATATCTTCTGCAGAGATAACGAGATTTTTAGTTTCAGGGATTTCTCTGATCTGACCAGGACGACCCCGAATGAATATAACATTTTCTTCTCTCGCGCGAGTATATAATTCTTCAAAGTATTTCCCAAATGCACGTATATCTATGTAGAATATCACCACTTCAACTTCGGGCCAATGTTCCTTAATTAAAAGACTATCCTTTATAGTCTCCATACAACAAAAGTTGGAACAATATGGATTAAATCGCTTATCCCGCGACCCGACACAATTAATAAAGGCGATAGTTTTGGGTCTTTTTAAATCACTCGGGCGTACCAGATCTCCATCTGTAGGACCGGCAGCGTTTATTAATCTTTCAAATTCAAAGGTGGTGATAACATTAGGATAAACTCCCCAACCATATTCAGGGATTTTGGATGCATCAAATTTTTCGAACCCTACAGCAACTAAAATAGCACCAACATCATAAGTGAATGTTTCTTCTGTATCCTCATAGAAGATAGCTTCTTTTTCACATTCGGTAATACATTTTCCACATGCTAAAGGAGATAAACCTGTACAGTTTTTTTCATCTATAATATAGCTTGCAGGTACTGCTTGGGGGTAGGGAATATAAATCGCTTTTCTCCAGCCTAGGTTTCCAGAATATTCATCTATTACATTTACAGGACAAATATCCACACAATCATTACATGCAGTGCAAAGCTCTTCATCAACATAACGGGGTTGCTTTGTAATTTTAATTTTAAAATTCCCAATATAACCAGAAATATCAGTAACTTCGGCGTTAGTAATTAAGGTTATATTCTCGTGATTCCCGACATCAGCCATTTTAGGGCCTAAAATGCATATAGAACAATCCATTGTGGGGAAGGTCTTATCGATAAGAGCCATATTTCCTCCTATAGTGGGTGATTTCTCAACAAGAATAACCTCGTAATCGTCGGCTAAATCCAAGGCAGCTTGGATCCCTGCAACACCTCCTCCTATAATTAATACTTTTTTATTTACCGAAACGACTATATCATCAACAGCTTCTAATAATTCAGCTTTGGCAATTGCCATATCGATCAATTCCTTGGCTTTCCTTGTAGCCTCTTCTTTTTCTGAGAGATGAACCCAGCTACATTGTTCTCTTATGTTTGCTACTTCTACTAAAGAAGGATTTATCTCCATACGTCTAAGAAGAGTCTTCCAAGTGGGCCCATGTAATCGTGGACTACAAGCTGCAACCACAATCTTTTCTATTCCTTGCTCTTCTATAGCAGTTTCAATTTCAACTTGTCCTGGATCAGAACATGTGTAATTATTAACTTGAACTAATTTAACACTTGGATGGTTCTCATACAGTTTTGCTAATCCGTCAATATCGACTGTACCATCAATATTCTTTCCACATTTACAGAGAAATAACCCAATATTTGATTCAATATTAGATTTTTCTTTCGCTTTTTTAGCACTTTGAGTCATTTTTACTATATCATCCTATCTATTTCTTATTCTTTTTGTTGTGAGCTCTTTCACGAATTTGCTCTATTCTTTTTGAAAAGCCTTCCTTTTTTTCTTCAACAAATTCTCCACAAATTATTGTCCCATTTTTGAAATCAAAAGTAGCTTTATGGGGAGCAACATTAGTCGTAATTTTGACTTGTTTTCTTAACCAGTCCAACATTTCTACAGCATCTCCTAATTTGTTTTTACTCCCGTATTGGATGAAACAAGGGGCTAGAACTTCAATAAAACCGAATCCATCATTATCGATACTTTTTATAATACTTTTTTGTAGTCTGATAGTGTCATATCCAGGCCATCGAGCTACATAGGTCGCTCCAGCAGCAGCAGCTAAACTTACCAAATTAAAGGGAGATTCCATATTTCCATAAGGAGTAGTTGATGTAATGTCATCAATATGAGTAGTGGGTGCTACCTGTCCACCAGTCATCCCATAAACATTATTATTTATGCAGAGAACGGTAAGCTCAATGTTTCTCCTTGCTGCGTGAATAAAATGATTTCCACCAATAGCAAACAAGTCTCCATCTCCAGAAAGCACCACCACTTTTAATTTTGGATTTGCTAATTTTAGCCCCGTAGCAAAAGGTATTGCTCTCCCATGCGTTGTGTGAAACGCAGGTGCTTTAAAACAACCACTAGATCGACCAGTGCATCCAATACCAGAAACTATAGCATAATCCTTTAACGTTAGCCCTTTTTCTCTTAAACTGTTGGTAATTGATGTGATAGCGGTTCCAATAAGACATCCAGGGCAAAAAATAAATCTATTCAGATTTAACCTTTCTCGTAATGGATGCTCATAAGCTTCCTCGGGAATACAGACCTCATCTGGGATTTTCATTAATTTATCTCCTCCTTAATTTTTTTATACAGAAATTTTGGTGAAAAGGGGATAACGGTAGGAATGGATATACCAGAAACATTGAATAAATGTCGAAAGCGTTGAACCTCTCTTACAACCATACCATAATTCATCTCACTTACTATAACCTTAGAAACTCCATGGTTTCCTATTTTTTCCATTACCTCATCAGGAAACGGCCAAACACTTTTTAATCGAAC